>JAIOHV010000203.1 GCA_019912885.1 bacterium | reverse complement strand
GTACCGGCGGCATGGGCGCCGGCGGCATGGGCGCCGGCATGGGCATGCAGAAAAAGGAATACGAGATTGTCGTGCCCGAAGAGGTGAAAGAGAAGTACAAGGCTGTCGATATCCGTTTCGGCAAGCGCGAAGGCGGCGAGCCCACGACGATCAGCGTGCCGGTCGGCGAGAGCGTCAAGCTTGGCGACTCCGGTCTTACCCTCACCGTCAAGGCTTTCCTGCCCGCGTTCTACATGGACAGCGCGCGTATCTCGTCGGTCACCGCCGAATTGAAGAACCCCGCGGCCAAGGTGACGATCACCGAGGGCGACAAGGAGCTTTTCGACGGTTGGCTGTTTGCGAAGATGCCGGGCGTCCATCCCTTTGAGCACCCGACCTGGAGCGTGACGCTCGCGACGGGCGCCGACGCGGAAGCGGCCCAGGCGAGCGCGGCGCAGGCAAAGCACGCGGCGCTTGACGGGCACGAAGGATGCGACCACGCGGCGGCGGCCCCGGCCGATAACGCCGAATGCGCGCACGCGGACGCCGGATTCGACCATGCGGGCGAATCCCCGGACGGCTGCTGCGGCGGCGCGAAGGGGAAGGAGGCGGGTCATGCATGAATTCGTGCAGGCCATGCTCGGCTCGTTCCGCGAGGGCGGATCCGCGGGCGTGGCGATCGGGTTCTTCGACCTGTCGTTCCTGATCTTCATCGTCTCGACGATCGGGTATACGACGTATCTCGTCCGCCGGACGACGATCCCCTGGATCGTTGGTTTTGGCGCCCTTCTGACCGGTATCGCCACCATGACGCTCGCCCTGGCGCTGCGTTGGATCGCGGCAAGCTGGGAGCATCCGCCCTGGACGAACCTGTACGAGTCGCTCGTCTTCTTCTCGTGGGGTCTCGTGATTTCGTACGCGGTGGTCGAGTGGAAATACAAGGTGAAGGTCGTCGGCGCGTTCGTGGTGCCGCTCGTGATGATCGCCCTTGGCCTGGCGTCGATGTCCGGAAACAAGGAGATCACGCCGCTGATGCCCGCCCTGCAAAGCATCTGGCTGCATCTGCACGTGTTCGGCGCATCGATCTCCTACAGCATGTTCATCGTCGCGTTCGCCTTCGCGGTGCTCTACCTGTATCGCGACGGTCTTTCGATGCCCTGGTTCCACGGCTCGGCGAGCGCGCTTTCCGCGCTTTGCATCGTGATGGTCACGAAAGGGCAGGTGATCTTCGGCTCGTTCCCGTTCGTCCGGTCGGTGATGCACAACGGGCAACTCTACAAGGACCAGGTTCCCGGCTCGAATCCGCCCGTTTTCAACTACGTCGAGCTTAAGGGCGTCGGCACGTTCGCGTTCGTCGTGTTCGCGCTGTTCATCGCTAGCGCGGTGATATCCTGGCGTAACCGCGAGACGAGCGATCCGAAAAAGCTGCGTTTCTCGTTCTGGGCGCACTTCCTGCCGACGGTGCTGATGGGCATGATGCTCTTCCACATCGGCCGCTCCTCGACCACGGTCGCGAACTTCACGCTCGCGCATAACGTGTACGGCTTCGCGCTTGTGGTCACCGCGTTTTTCTTCGCGGCGATGAGCCTTGTGCTCGACGGCGTGCGCGACAAGATGATGGACCATCTGCCGGCCGCGCGCACGCTCGACACCATCACGTACAAGGCGGTGATGGTGGCGTTCCCGCTGCTTTCGTTTGTCATCATCTCCGGCGCGATCTGGGCGAACAACGCCTGGGGCCGCTATTGGGGATGGGATCCCAAAGAGACGTCCTCGCTCATCACCTGGGTCGTCTACCTGCTCTACCTGCACACGCGCGTCACCAAGGGGTGGATGGGACGCAAGACCGCGATCATCGCGATCGTCGGCTTCGTCAGCGTCATTTTCACCTACCTCGGCGTGAACCTCGTGATTTCCGGATTGCATTCCTACGCCGGCGCGTAGGACGTACCTCCTCCAATTGCCATCGGGCCGGCGAATGCCGGCCCTTTTCTTTGGGGGACCGGGATCGCGAAGCGGGAAAATCGCGTAAAATCGATCGGCGAAGCCCCGTGCGCTTGCGGCGGCGCGGCCTTGGGGTTAAATGCGACGGGGAAGGAGCCGCGAATGCGCAGGCGACGCAAAGGACGCACGGTGCTGGTCGTGGACGACGACCCGGCCTCGCGCCGGCACCTCACGGGCATGCTGGAGCGCGCCGGCCTCGTCGCACTTGCGGCGGACAACGGAATGCAGCTCGTGCGCATGCTGACGGTTTCGCAGCCGGACCTCATCGTCATGGACCCGGCGCTCTCCTGGCTCGACGGCTACGAGCTTTGCCGCATCATCAAGAATCGCAAGGACTGGTCACGCATCAACGTCGTCATGCTGACGAGCCGCCAGGAGCCGGAGGTTCGCGAGCGCGCCTTCGCGGCGGGATGCGAAGAGATTTTCCAAAAACCGGTCAGCTCCGAGGCGCTTGTCTCCGGCGTTCGCCGCCTGCTTCAGATTCCCGCGTAATCCCGCGATATGATCGACGAAAGCGCGCGCTCGTTTATCCTTGGCATCGTTCAGGGCCTGACCGAATTCCTGCCGGTCAGTTCCTCGGGGCATCTGGTCATTGGCCAGCACCTGCTGGGCCTTGCCGAGCCCGATCTTCTGCTCGACACCGTCCTACACGCCGGCACGCTTCTGGCCGCCCTGATCTTTCTTCGCCCGCAACTGTCTGAGATCGCCGGCGCCCTCGCGCGGCTTCCCGGCGACCTGAAGCGCGTCAGGCATTGGCGTGAAGACGCGGGCCTGCGCTGGCTCGTTTTCGTTGTCGTCGCGTCCATCCCGACGGCGATCGTCGGCCTGGCATTCGAGGAATCGTTCGAGCGCATGTTCGGCTCCGTGCTTGTGGTCGGAATCATGTTGTGCGTCACCGGCGTGATGCTACTTTCGACGTTGCGGTTCCTCGCTCGCGATCCTTCCGCGCATTTGGGCATCGCGCGCGCGTTTCTGATCGGGCTGGCACAGTCCGTGGCGATCACGCCGGGTATCAGCCGGTCGGGGGCGACGATCTCCGCCGCGCTGTTTCTTGGCGTCCATGTCGAAGAGGCGGCGCGCTTTTCCTTTCTGGCGTCGGTCCCGGCGATTCTCGGCGCGACCGCCTTGCAAATCGCGAAGATCGACGCCATGGACTCCACGCGCCTCGTCTCGCTTTCGGTCGGATTCCTCGCCGCGGCCGTTTCGGGTTACGTTGCGCTGGCGTGGCTGTTCGCGCTATTGCGCAAACGGCGTTTTCCGGTTTTCGGAATCTATTGCCTGACGGCCGGATTGATCACGATCGGATTCGCGTTGACCCTGGAGAACTGAAATGCCCACCGCGCTCATCACCGGCATCACCGGACAGGACGGCTCCTACCTCGCCGAGTTCCTTCTCGAAAAAGGCTACGAGGTCTTCGGGATGGTGCGTCGCTCGAGCTCCGAAACGCACGAGCGCATCGCGCACATCCGCGACCGCGTCACGATCGTGCAAGGCGATCTGCTCGACGACAACTCGCTGATGCTCGCGCTCGAGGCCTCGCGCCCGGACGAGGTCTACAACCTGGGCGCGATGAGCTTCGTGCCGACGAGCTGGTCGCAGCCCGTGTTGACCGCAGAGTTCACCGCCGTCGGCGTCACGCGGCTCTTGGAGGCCGTGCGGCGCATCAATCCGAAAATCCGCTTTTATCAGGCATCGAGCAGCGAGATGTTCGGCAAGGTGCGCGAGGTGCCGCAAAAGGAAACCACGCCGTTTTACCCGCGTTCGCCGTATGGCGTCGCCAAGTGCTACGGTCATTTCATCACGGTGAACTACCGCGAATCGTACGACATGTTCTGCACATCGGGGATTCTGTTCAATCACGAATCGCCGCGCCGGGGGCTCGAGTTCGTCACGCGCAAGGTCACGCACGGCGTGGCGCGGATCAAACTCGGCCTGACGGATCACCTCGCCCTCGGCAACCTGGACGCCGAGCGCGACTGGGGATTCGCCGGCGATTACGTCCGCGCCATGTGGCTGATGCTCCAGGCCGACGCGCCGGACGACTTCGTCATCGCGACCGGCAAGGCGCATTCGGTGCGCGAACTGGTCGAGATCGCCTTTGCCCGCGCGGGGCTTGACTGGAACGACTTCGTCCGCGTGGATCCGCGCTTCCTTCGCCCGGCGGAGGTCGATCACCTGGTCGGCGATCCGGGCAAGGCACGGGAGAAGCTCGGCTGGACGCCCAAGGTCGATTTTCGCGGCCTTGTCGAGATGATGGTCGACGCGGACCTGGAACTGCTCAAAAAGGCCGCGCGCGGCTGATGCGCCTTTGCGTCACCGGCGCCGCCGGATTCGCCGGCCGGCATCTCATCCGTCACGCGCTCGAAATGGGCGACGAAGTTTCCGCCTTCGTCATCAGCCCCGAAGACGCAACCTTGCTTCGAGCCCTTTTCACCGGCATTGAGATTCTCGCGGTCGACGTCGCGGACGCTTCCGCGTGCGTCACGGCACTCGATTCGGTCCGGCCCGACGCCATCTGTCATCTCGCCGGCATCGCGTTCGTGCCCGCGGGCGATGCGCATCCGAACGCGCTTCTCAACATCAACACGCTCGGCACGCTGAACATGCTCGAGGCCACGCGCGCTGCCGCGCCGCACGCGCGTTTCGTCCTGGCGGGATCGGCGGAGGTCTACGGGCTGGTGCCCGAAAACGCCCTGCCCGTCGGCGAGGATCGCCCCGCCGCGCCGCATACGCTCTACGCGCATTCCAAACTGTTCGCGGAAAGTCTCGTAAGGCATTACGCGCGCGCGCACGGGCTGGACGCGCTGACGCTGCGCCTTTTCAACCACATCGGGCCGGGGCAGTCGCCGGGCTTTGCCATCCCCTCTTTCGCGAGCCAGATCCGCCGCATCCGCGACGGCCATGCGGAGCCCGTGCTTCTCGTCGGCAATCTCGACGCGCGCCGCGATTTCACCGACGTGCGCGACGTGGCGCGCGCTTATCGCCTGGCGGCGACGCCGGGCGCCGCGAGCGAGTCCGCCGTCAACATTTGCAGCGGCGTCGCGCATCGCATCGGCGACGTATTGAACGCGCTCATCGCGCTTGCGGGCGTGGAGGTGCGCGTGGAGGTCGATCCCGCGAGACTGCGTCCGCTGGATGTGCCGATTTTCGTGGGACGCAACGACCGGGCCAAACGCCTGTGGGACTGGACGACGACGATCCCGTTCGTGACGACCCTGCGCGACATCCTCGCCGGCGCCAAGGATACCGCATGAAGCGCCCGCTCCTTGCGATCGACGGCGGCAAGCCGGTGCGCCGCAAGACACTCGGCTACGGCCGCCACCTCATCGACGAGCGCGACATCGCGGCCGTCGCGCGCGTGCTGCGTTCGGACTATCTCACGCAGGGTCCGCTTGTCGATGAATTCGAAATCGCCTTCGCGAAATACGCCGGGCGCAAACACGCCGTCGCCTTCGCCAACGGCACGGCCGCGCTGCACGGCGCGTATCACGCGATCGGCCTTGGACTGGGAAAGCGCCTTTTGACAAGCGCGATGACCTTCGCCGCCACCGCGAACGCCGCGCGCTTTCTCGGCGTGGACGTCGAATTCGCGGATATCGACGAAACGAGCGGCCTCATCGATCCCGCCGATGTCGAACGGCGCGTACGCGCGGCAAAGCCGGATGCGATCGGCGTGGTGCACTACGCGGGCTCGCTTTGCGACATGCCCGCGCTGCGCAAGATCGCGCGGCGCGCGGGCGCGGTGCTCGTTGAGGACGCCTGCCACGCGCTTGGCGCGACCGGATACGGCGCGCAGGCCGGCGCGTTCGGCAAGGTCGGCGTGTTTTCGTTTCATCCCGTCAAGGCGATCACGACCGGCGAAGGCGGCATGGTCGTCACCGACGACGCGCGCCTCGCGGATCGCATGCGCACCTTCCGCACGCACGGCATCGTCCGGCCGCCGCGAGCCGTCAAACGCGAAGGCGCGTGGTATTCGGAGATGGTGGAGCTTGGATTCAACTATCGCCTCACCGATATGCAATGCGCCCTCGGGCTGACGCAGCTTGCGCGCTACGACAAACGGCTGGCAACGCGACGGGCCATCGCGAAAATGTACGATCGCCATTTCGCCGGCGACGCGGACGCGCGTCCGCTGGCCGTCCCCGGCGGCACGGCAAGTGCGTATCACCTCTATCCGATCCTGATCGAGGATGGCGCCTTCGCCGGCGGACGGCGCCGCGTTTTCGACGCGTTGCGCGCCGAGGGCATCGGCGTGCAGGTGCACTACGTCCCCGTCAACGCGCATCCGTATTATCGCAAGCAGGGGCACGATCCGCGCGACACCCCGCGAGCCGCCGCGTTCGCGCGCCGCGAGATTTCGCTGCCGATCCAACCGGGGATGACCGATCGCGATTTCGACGACGTGATCAATGCTTTCGAGAAGGTGCGCGCGGGCCTGAAGCGCTAAGCCGCAAGCCTGATGGACATTATGGGCGTCATGGACATGATGGACGCATGGACACGGATCGCCCGCGAACGTCCAGCGCGGCTGCCGTCACGGCGTGCGTCGTCAGTTTCAATTCCGCGCCATTACTGCGCGATTGCCTCGAGGCCTTCGTGGCGCAGGACGGCGTCGAAACGCACGCGATCGTGCACGACAACGCATCCGCGGACGATAGCATCGCCATCGCGGAAGCGACGCCGCGAACGCGCGTTCTGAAAAGCTCGCGCAATGTGGGGTTCGCGGCCGGCGCGAATACCGCCGCGGCGCTCGCGGTAACGCCATTTGTCCTGTTTCTAAATCCCGACGCGATACTCGCACCCGGCGCGCTGCGTCGGCTCGTCGAATCGCTTGCCGAGGCGCCGCCGTTCGTCGCCGGGGTCCAGCCCAAGCTCATCTTTCCCGGGCGCACCGAACGCGGCTCGCGGCTGATCGACTCGACGGGCATCGAGCTGTCTCTCAAAAATCTCTCCCCCGTCGATCGGGGCGCGGGCACGCCGGACGAGGGGCAGTTCGACGGGCAGACGCACATCTTCGGCCCGACCGGCGCGTGCGCGTTGTGGCGGCGGGACGTGCTCGAGAAATTGACGGTCGAGGGGCAGATCCACGACGAGCGATTGTTCGCGTATTACGAAGACGTCGATCTCGCGTGGCGCGCGAATGAACTTGGTTATCGATTCCTGTTCGTGCCGGAAGCCCTCGCAACGCACGCGCGCAAGAACCCACCGCATCACGGGCCGTCGGTCGATGCGCGCGCGTTCGCGAACCGCTACCTCATCCTCGTCAAGAACGCGCCGTTGGGGATTTTGTGGGGCACTTTTTTGAAGACCCTCCCCTACGAAGCGCTGCGCTGGGCGTATAAAAGCCTGACTCAAAAACGATTCATCGAGGCGTGGTATCAACTCTTCGAAAATCTGCCGGCGGCGCTCCGCCAGCGCCGGGAGATCCGCCGCCGCGCGCGCGAAGCCGCGCGATTCCCGCGCGCCTGAGCGCGCGAGGGCGACCGGTTCGCAACGGCCCGCCAAGAATGCTATTTTGTCGTGACCGGAGGTGATTCTTGCCGTCGGAGCGGGTACTTTTTTACGAGCGCATCCAGGATCTCGTCCGCGCGGCGCAGCGCGTGCTGGACCAGCGTCTTCGTATCAATTTCCTCGGCGAGCGTCTGCTTTCGTACACCGACGACGAAACGCTCGACGCGCTCGACATCATTCGCGAGCTGGCCACCACGGGCGACCAGGACGCCCGCGACGCGTGGGCGCTTGTCGTCCATCCCGAAACGCTCGTCGAGCGCCTCGACCCCTTCCGGAAAAGCCGTCTGTATCACATGGCGGTCCGGCGCGAGGACGAGGCCGTCGTCGCGCTTTTTTCCGAGGGCATGGCCGCGCGCCGCTCCGACCGCGTCGCGGACGCGTTTTTCAACTACGGCTTGCCCGAAAAGACGCTCGGCGAACGCGTCGCCAAGGCGCGATCCACCGACAAGGCCACGCGCGAGCGCGTGCGTTACGACATCGAGCCGCGCGTCATCGAAACGTATCTGACCAATCCGCGCACGACGGAAACCGACGTGGTGCGCCTGGCCGCGCGCCGGCCCGCCGATCCGAAGATCCTCTCGACGATTTTTCGAAACGAACGCTGGATATCGCGATACATGGTGAAACTCGCGGTGGCGCGCAACCCTTATGCGCCGGTCAACATCACGCGCAATCTCCTGCCTCAGCTTCTGCGCAAGGATCTGCTCGACATCAGGGACGATCCTTCACTTCACATGGAGATCCGCCGCGCCGCGCTCGATCTTCTCGAGGACAAGCGCAAGTCGAATTATGACGCCTGATTCGACGCCGGGTCTCTTTCCGATCACGGACGCCGCGGCGCCCGCAAACGGCGAAACCCTCTCCGGCACGGTTTCCAGGGTCATTTTCGAAAACGAGGATTCCGGATTCGCCGTTCTCGCCATCAGGCGCGACAACGCGCCGGATGACGCCGTCACGGCCGGTCCGCTCGCGGGGATCGCCGCGGGCGAGCGTATCGAGGTCAGCGGCGCGTGGGAGCAAACCAGGCGCGGGCGCCAGTTCACCGCGCGCTCCTTTCGATTCCGCCTTCCCGAAACCGCGCTTGGCGTGCGCAAATATCTCGCCTCCGGCGTCATCAAGGGCGTCGGCGTCAAGACGGCCCAGGGTCTTGTCGACCATTTTGGCGTCGATACGATCCACATCCTCGATCACGAGCCGCATCGCCTCGCCGAGGCCCGGGGCGTCACCGCCAAGCGCGCGAAAGCCATCGCCGACGCCTGGAAGACGCGCCGGCGTTATGGCGAGATCGTCGTCTTCCTGCAGAGCGTCGGCCTTGCGCCCAACATCGCGCGGCTTGTCATCGGCGAGTTCGGCGATCGGGCGGCCGAGGTGATCCGGCAAAAACCCTACGAACTGGCCCTGACCGTCAAGGGCATTGGTTTCGCGACCGCGGATCGCATCGCCCAGGCGCTTTCCGTCGGACGCGACGCGCCCGAACGCCTGGCCGCGGGCGTCGTGCACACGCTGCGCGAAACGATCGACGAGGGCCACGCGGGATACCCCTGGCCGCGCCTGCTCGAACGGGCCGCGCGCCTTCTCGAAACGCCGCCCGATCGCGTCGAATCCGTGCGCGAGATGCTCGTCGAGCGCGGTCTTGTCGTCATCGAGCCGGCGACGGGCGAGCGCCCCGCGTTCGCGTTCGCGCCGTCCTTGCGCGACGCGGAGGTCGACGCGGTGCGCGGCCTCTGCGCCCTCGAATCCGCTCCCTCGCGCCTTCGCGCCTTCGACCGGGATCGCGCGATCGCGTGGCTCGCGAAGCAGGGGTACGACCTCACGAAACGCCAGGCCGACGCGGTCGTCGCCGCGTGCACGCAAAAGGTTCTCGTCATCACCGGCGGGCCGGGCACCGGAAAGACGACCATCGTCCGCGCGATCCTCGACGTGCTCGATGTGCTCAAGGGCGAAGGCGTGCTCGCCGCGCCGACGGGCCGCGCCGCCAAGCGCCTTTCGGAGACCTCGGGCCGTCCCGCCGCGACGATCCATCGCCTCTTTCAGCTCCGCCCGGGCGCGCGCGTCAAGGCCGGCGCGCGGGTGGACGTTGACGTGCTTGTGATCGACGAGGTGAGCATGCTCGATCTGCCGATGCTCGCCACGATCACCGCGTCGATCGCGCCGCACACGCACCTCGTTCTCGTGGGCGACGCGGATCAGCTCGCCTCCGTCGGCCCCGGCAATGTTCTGGCGGACCTGGTGCGCTGCGAACGGTTTCCGGTCGTGCGTTTGACGGAGGTGTTCCGGCAAAAGGAACAGAGCCTCATCATCGAGAACGCGCTCGGCATTCTCGAAGGACGTATGCCGCGCCTTGTCGATGATCCGAACGCGGACTTTCATTTTCTCGAACGCGGCTCGCCCGAGAGCGCGCTCGCCACGATCGTCAAGGTCGTCGCCGAGCGGCTGCCCAAATCGTTCGGACTCGATCCGTTCCGCGATATCCTCGTCCTGGCGCCGATGCATCGCGGCGCGGCCGGCGTTTCGCGCCTGAACGAGGAGCTTCAACGCGCGTTGAACCCCGTCGGCCCGTCGATCGAACGCGGCCCCTACACGTTCCGGGTGCGCGACCGCGTGATGCAGACCGCCAACGATTACGACCGCGAAATCTTCAACGGCGATATCGGTCAAATCGCCTCGGTCGATCCGCAAGGCGAAAGCGTGAAGGTCGATTTCGACGGACGCATCGTTCCCGTGTCGCGCGCGCAGCTTGGCGACCTGGTGCTGGCATACGCGGTCAGCGTTCACAAGTCGCAGGGCTCGGAGTACCCGGCCGTCGTCATCTCGCTGTCGATGCAGCACGTCATCATGCTGAACCGGCAAATCGTCTACACCGCCGTGACGCGAGCGCGCGACCGCGTCGTCGTCGTCGGCAGCAGCCGCGCCATCGAAACGGCGCTTCGCGGCCGGCGCGGCGGCGACCGCTTCGGTCTGTTCGCGGGGCGCATGCGCGCGGCCGGCGTTGTGCCGCTCGCGCCCTCGCCTTAACATGGCGATCCGATTTTCCATCGCCATCCCGGAGCCGTCATGAGCGAAGCCGTCACGCGAACGATCGAGGGACCGGTCGGGCGCATCACGCTGAACCGCCCCGACAAGCGCAACGCGATCAACGCCGAGGTGATCGCGGGCGTCGCGAGCGCCGTGGACGCCTGGGCGCTCGATCCGGACGTGCGCGTCATCGTCATCGACGGCGCGGGCGCCGGTTTTTCCGCGGGCATCGACGCGGCGTGGCTCGCGGGCCTTGGCGCCTCCGACGAGGCCATGCGCGGACCCGCCCTGCGCGAGATGGCGAGGACGATTCAGGCGACGATGAACCGCATCGAAACGGTCGAAAAACCCGTCATCGCCGCACTGCACCGATACGCGATCGGCCTTGGCCTCGAACTCGCGCTGGCGTGCGATTTCCGAATCGTCGAGGCCGGCACGCGGATGTCTCTGCCGGAAATCTACCTGGGTCTCGTGCCCGACTGCGGCGGCACGACGCGCCTGACGCGCCTGGTCGGCGCCGCGCGCGCGAAAGAGGCGGTCATGCTTGGCGACGCAATCGACCCCGACACCGCGCTTGCCTGGGGGATGGTCACCGCCGTCGCGCCCGAGGGCGGTCTGGCCGACGCCGTATCGACTTTCGCCGCGCGGCTTGTCGAACGTCCCGCGCACGCGCTGGGGCTCGCCAAACGCCTTGTCGATTTGTCCTCCTCGATGGACCGCATGTCGAGCTTCGACGTCGAGGTTCTTGTGCAATCGAACAACATCGGCCTGCCGAACTTCCCCGAGATCCTCGCGGGCGGGTTCCAGCGGCTCATCCGAAAGGACTGACGCCCGCGCGGCGCCGGGCATGCGCGTCATCCAGCTCGCCGAAGGCGCGATCTTTGCCGGGATCGAGGCGCATATCCTCGCGCTCGCGCCCGCCCTCCGTGACCGCGGCGTCGATGTGCGCGTCGTCACGTTCGCCGACGGCGAGCTTTCCGCGCGCCTGGAAGCGCTCGGCATCCCGCACGAATCGGTTCGCCGCCGTCACAAGTTCGACCGCCGGCCGATTCGCGAAATCGCCGAGTTGGCGCTTGCCACGGGCGCCATCCTTCACACGCACGGCTACCTCGCCGACATCTACGCCTGGCGCGCCGCCGAACGCGCGCGTTTTGCGCGCGTCGCCACGGTGCACGGCCACCGCGAACCGTATCCCGGCTGGAAGGGCATGCGCATGCGCGCCTATCTCGCAGCGGACCTTTCCGCGCTCAGGAGCGCCGACCGCGTCATCGCCGTATCCGAACCGCTGCGTGCGCAACTGGCGATGGCCGGCGTCGACGCGCGCCTTCGCGTCGTCCCCAACGGTCTATCGCCAGGCGTCGCGTCCGCCGCCGATATCGAGACCATTCGCGCGCAGTTGACCGCGCCGGGGGTGACGAACGTGATCGGATACGTCGGCCGTTTCGATCCCGTGAAGGCGCCGATGCGTTTTCTCGAGATCGCCGCGAACATCCTCGCCGAGCGCGGCGACGTGCGTTTCGCGATGGCCGGCGAAGGCCCGCTGCTCGCCGCATGCCGCGAGCGCGCGCGGGAGATGAACATCGACCGCGCGGTTACGTTCCTCGGATTTCGCAAGGACATCGACGCGGTGCTCGGCGCCTTCGACATCCTGCTCATGCCGTCGGATTCCGAAGGCGTGCCGCAAGCGCTGCTCGCGGCGATGCGCGATCGCGTCGCGCCGGTGTGCTCGCGCGTGGGAGGAATCCCCGCGATCCTTGACGGCGCGGAGTCGTGCCTGGCCGCGCCGGAAACAGCCGCGCTCACCGAACGCGTTTTCGCGATGCTCGACGCGGCGCGGCGCGAGCCCGTCGTCAGCGCGCTCAAGACGAGGTTCGAGGAGCACTACACCGCCGCCGCGATGGCGCGCGCGGTGCACGACGTGTACATCGAGGCGTCCGGATGAGCGCGGCGGAAATCGCCCGCGGCTTGCTCGCCGTCGTCGCGTGCGCTCTTGCCGCCGCCGCGTTCCGGCATTTTTTTTACACGCTCGCCTCGTTGTTGCCGCGCGAAAACGCCGCAAAGGGCGATCCGCCGCGCACGCGCTTCACGATTCTCATTCCCGCGCACGACGAGGAGGCGGGCGTTGCGCGCACGATCGCGTCCGCGAAGGCGCAGGACTATCCGGCGGATCGGTTTCGCGTCGTGGTTCTCGCCGACAACTGCACCGACCGCACCGCGGCGATCGCGCGCGAGGTCGGCGCCGAGGTCGCCGAGCGGATCGATCCCACGCACCCGGGCAAGGGGCAGGCGCTGGCGTGGTATGTCGCGAACCGCGCGTGGGACGACGACGAGGCGCTGGTGTGCTTCGACGCCGACTCGGTGGCCGACGCGGCGTATCTGCGCGCCATCGACGCGCGCCTTTCCGCCGGTGCACCGGCCGTGCAGGGGTACAACGGCGCGCAGTCGGCGCCGGATTCGCCATTGGCGACGCTGTCGCTTCTCACGAACACGATGAAAAACGCGGGCACCTACGCCGGCCGCGCGCGTTTTGGCCTTCCCGCGCCGCTGATGAACGGCTGGTGCCTGTCGGGCTCCGTCCTTCGCGATCCCGGATGGATCAGCTTTTCCGTGACCGAGGACTTCGAGCAGACGCTGCGCCTGGCCGCGCGCGACATCTTCGCCGCGTACGTATCCGACGCACGCATTCTTTCGGAGAAGGCGCGCACGTTCGCCACGGCCGGCTCGCAGCGTCGCCGCTGGAGCGGCGGCGAGTCGAGCCTCGTACGCCAGCTTGCACTGCCTCTTCTGTTTACTGCCATCCGCGACCGCTCCCCCGCGCGTCTGGAACTCGCCTTCGATGTGATACTGCCCGGCTACGCGACACTCGCGGGGATGCTCGCGATGCTCGGGACGCTCGCCGCCGCGATAACCGCCATCCCCCCCTTTGCCGCGGCGCTTTCGGGAATCGCGTTTCTTGCCTTTTGCGGCGCCGTTGCATTTTTCCGCGCCGGTCCGTCCGCGGCTCTTGTTCGAGGCGTTCTTCTGGTCCCGGTGTTCATCGCCTGGAAGATCGCGCTCGCGGCGAAAAGCGCGCTGCGCCCGCCGTCGAGTTGGAAGCGCGCGGATCGGTCGTAAAGGGAATTACGAGATGAAGAAAAGAACGAGCGAAAACATCCCCACACGGCAAATGGTGTTCGACTACGATCGAACGGTCGTTGCGTTTCACGGAACAAGGAAGCGCGTCGCGGAAAAGCTCGTTGACGGCGCGCCGTTCGGCCCGAGCGAAAATGACGACGACTGGCTCGGTCATGGCATCTATTTCTGGGAATACGCGCCGCAACAGGCGTGGGCGTGGGCCGAGGATCGATTCGGCAAAACCGAGGCCGCTGTCGTGGGATCGCTGATTCGATTGGGGCGATGCCTTGACCTATTGGACCCCGGAAACGCGGTCATCCTCAAAGCAACGCACGACAAGCTGGCGTCCGTTTTGAACGCCTCCGGAAAGCGTTTGCTTCAAAATGCCAATAAACACAAATTTCGCGATTGCGCGGTCTTCAATTACCTGTTTCAAAAACTTGAGGACGAGGGACTGGCGATCGAAAGCACGCGCGCGGTCTTTGTCCCCTTAAAGTCAGGCGGCAAGCTGCCTCGCGTCTGGCCTCGCAGTGGCGTATTTCAAAACGCGCATATACAATTATCGGTGCGTGCTCCGGCGAATATTCTCGCTGTGTGGCCCGTTCGGAGAGATGGTCGGTATGGCAAAGATAAAAAAAAACGGAGTGCCAGCCCCGAGCCAACAGGCGCCAAAGGACGTTTGGTCGCACGAGCAAATGCTGGCGGCGATACGTCGTGGGACGGTCGAGGAAGACATCGAAATCCTCAAGAAAGCCGGCATCCTCGACAAAAATGGCAACGTGACCAAGACCTACAAGGACTGGGGTTCGAAGCCTTCACGAACTCCCAACGCCGAAGATCTCGAACGCTGAAACGACATCTCCCCCTCTCCATTGCTTAAGCGCGAGCGGCGCGATAAAACAAATTTCGCGTGCCCATGACAACACACCGGAATCGCCGCGCGTTCATGCGCATTTTCGTGCTTGCGTTCGTCGCGGCTGTCTCCGGTTGCGCCTTCGGCAAGGCCGAAATCACCATCCCCGCGCTGCCCGCGCCCGAGATCAAAAGCTCCGTCTCGCCGGACTTCAAGCGCTCCAAGTACCGGTCGATTCTCGTCGTCATTCCCGATTCGAGCCCGTTGACGCAGGTGACCGCCTCCGGCGGCGATCCCACGCAGCCGCCGCGCGGGGATGGCCCGCTCGATAGCGCCGCGCCGCATCCCTCGATGACGCTCACGCGATCGGAGGATTACGACTTCATCGTTCATCAGGCCGAGCGGATCTTGCTCGAGCGCGGATTCAGCGTGATCTCGCAGGACATCGTGGCGCGCCTGGACAACGTGAAAAGCAAACGTTTCGGCAAGAATCTGCCGGCGCGGCCCGGCAATCCGACGCAGTCGGCGCTCCTTCTCGGCAAGAAGACAAACGCCGACGCCATCCTTGTCATCAGCCACGTCGGCGCATGGCCGCGCGAGGTCGATTTTCTTTTTGACGCCGACGAATTCGAGTTCCGCAACCTTCCGCGCCCGCAGGAAGCCGAGGGCATCTGGGTCAGCTACGGTCTTTGGGACGTCAGCGTCGAGGCCAAAATCATCGACATCAAGACCGGCGAGGTCGTCTGGATCGGCGGCGGTCACATGGACTCGCGCCACCTGTTCGACAACGACTGGCACGGCGTCTTGCATATCCGGGGCGAGGACGTGTACGCCGAATACGAAAACTTTCGCATCGACGACTTCAACACCTACTCCGCGCTCTACCGGCAGGCCGCCATCCTCATGGACCGCGTGCTCGCTACGATTCCCTGACCGCTTGCACGAAACGCCCGTCGCGCTCGACGGCGCGCCCCGCCGCGACGAGACGCTCCAGGTGCTTGCCGATCATCACGCCCTCGAAATAACGCAGCAGGCTCTTGCGCGACGGATGGATGCGGTAAAACGGCTTGCGTTCGCACAATTCGTCGAGCGTCTTCGGTTCGATCAGCGCGCGAAAGACTTTTTCCTCGTTGTCGCGCAGGCGCTTCTCGTACGCGGCGAGCGCCTGGTCGATCCCCTCGCGCAGCGGAAAACGGTGCGACGGAGCGAGGATGCTCGGCGAAAGCCGGCGCACGCGTTCGATCGACGCCTCGAACTGCTCGATGTTCGACTCCGGATTCCCGTACCACGGACCGAACGCGGTGAGATCGACATCCGTGCAGATCACCACGCCCGACGTCTCCTCGACGAATCCGAAGTGGTCGTCCAGATGCCCCGGCAGGTGCACGGCTCGAAGACGCACGGCGCCGAAGTCGAACACGTCCCCGTCGTTGTAAGTCTCGGTCGGCGGCAGCGGCGAAAACCCCGTGAAATCGACGATCGTATGCACCCACTCCTCGCGCAGGCCGGTGTCGCCGATGAAGCGCTCGGCGAGCGCCTTCAGATCGCCCACCGTCTGGTGATGCGGATGGGGCACCGACAGGCGCGTGCCCGTGAAGATCCCGTTGCGGCTGCAATGATCCAGATGCGAATGCGTGTTGATGACGAGGTCCGGCGCGAATCGCGCGCGGACGTATTTCAATAAATCCTCGCCGCAACCGGTGTCGATCACCGCGACAAAATCGCCGCGCACCAGGAAGCTGTGCGAAAACGGCAACCGGCCGTTGTTGCCGCCGACAAGCAAATCGATGCCGGGAACGATGGGGATGATTCGATCGGTGAACACGGGCTTGTCCGGGGTAAACGTGGATCGGCGGATAAAGGATAGGGAATTGCGTTCAACGCGCAACGCCGGCGCCGTGCGTCAACCGTCCGTCGCGCGCGCGACGAACAATTCGAGGGTCCGAATGGCGCGTTTCCTTGATTTGTGGCCGTCGATCCCATAATTTTTTCGGCGACTCGTCGCGACATTCCCATGGGGAGACCAACATGACCGCGTTCCAGGACATATCGGGCAACACCAAGGTGTGGAAAAACGGCGAAATCATCGCCTGGAAAGACGCGACCGTTCACGTGATGACGCACGCCCTGCACTACGGCTCAAGCGTCTTTGAGGGGATCCGCTGCTACGGCACCTCGAAAGGGCCGTCGGTGTTTCGGCTCGATGAACACGTGCGGCGCCTTTTCGACTCCGCGAAACTCTACCGCATGGCGATTCCATTTTCGCAAGACGAGTTTCGGCGCGCGATTCTCGACACCGTGCGGGCGAACGGATTTCCCGCCTGTTACATCCGGCCGATCGTCTTTCGCGGGACCGGCACGTTCGGCGTCAACGCCCTGACCAACAGCGTCGAGGCCTTCATCTGCGCGTGGGAATGGGGCGCGTACCTCGGCGCGGACGCGCTCGAAAAAGGCGTGAACGTGATGGTCAGCAGTTGGAACCGCGTGGCCCCGAACACCCTGCCCGCCGCGGCGAAATGCGGCGCCAACTACGCCAGCGGCCAGCTCATCAAGATGGAAGCCTCCCTCTACGGCTTTTCCGAGGGGATCGCGCTTGGCACCGACGGCATCGTCAGCGAAGGCTCGGGCGAAAACGTCTTCCTGATTCGAAACGGCAAGGCCTTCACGCCGTCCCTGGCCTCGGGGATTTTGCCCGGCATCACGCGCGACTGCGCCATGACGATCTTGCGCGAAATCGGTTACGAGGTCGTTGAAGCGCAGATCCCGCGCGAAATGCTCTATCTCGCCGACGAGATCTTCTTTACCGGCACGGCCGCCGAGGTGACGCCGGTGGTCTCCGTCGACAAGATTCCGATCGGCGATGGACGGCGCGGGCCAATCACCGCGAAGGTGCAGGAGCGCTATCTGCAATACGTCCGCGCCGAGATCGACGACACGCACGGCTGGCATACGTTTGTCTGAATGAATGCGGAGTGCGGAATGGAATCGCGAAGCGTCGGTGACCGCGCCCGCGCCCGTGCCCGAAAACCAATGACGAGAAAACCGCCCGGTCAAACTCGGGCGGTTATTTTTCGACCCGCTCCCTGAAGGTCGCGGTTCGTTGTTCAGAAACGGGATTTGAATTGCCGGGGATCGCGGTCAAGTTCGATCCTCGATCCTCGATCCTCGATCCTCTCCTACTGCCCGTGCGCGGCGGCGATCCGTTTGCGCGCCTCTTCCAGGACCGTCTCCTGCAACTTGGCCGGCATGGCGTCGTAACGCGCGACTTCCATCGCGTAGTTCGCGCGGCCCGAGGAAAGCGAGCGAAGCGTCGTCGCGTATCCGAAAAGCTCCATCAGCGGCGCCTCGGCCGAAAGCTTCTGCGAACCCGCGCGATAGCGGCGCATGTTCAGAACGCGCCCGCGCCGGCGGTTGAGATCGCCTACGATGTCGCCGATGTGTTCGTCGGGCGTGGCGATCTCGAGCGCCATGACCGGCTCCATCAGCTTGGGATTCGCGCGGCGGAACGCCTCCTTGAAGCAGATCGACGCGCACGTGCGGAAAGCCATTTCCGAGCTGTCGACCGCGTGGAAGCTGCCGTCGATCAGCACGACGCGCACATCGACGACCGGATAATCCGCGAGAATGCCGGCTTTGATGGTGTCCGCGATGCCATGACGAACCGCGGGGATGAACTCCTGCGGAATCGAGCCGCCGGTAATGTGATCGACGAACTCGAACCCGCCGCCGGGATTCGGCTCGACGCGCATGACCGTATGCGCGAACTGACCCTTGCCGCCGGACTGCTTGACGTGCTTGTAGGCGTGCTGCGACTCGGCGGTCACGGTTTCGCGATACTCCACCGACGGCGCGCCGACGTTCGCCTCGACCCCGAAATCCGTCTTCAGGCGATCGACGATGATCTCCAGGTGCAACTCGCCCATGCCGGCGATGACGGTCTCCGCCGTGCGCTCGACGACGCGAACCTGGAACGACGGATCCTCGAGCGCCATCTTGCGCAGCGACTGGTGCAGTTTATCGAGGTCCTTTTGCGTCTCGGTCGATACCTTCACGCTGATGACCGTCTCCGGGACCGTCAGCGACTCGAGAAGGATCGGCGTCCCCGGATCGCAAAGCGTGTGGCCGGTGTGCGTATCCTTCATGCCGATCAGCGCGACGATGTCGCCCGGGCCGACCTGCTCGACCTCCTCGCGTTCCTTCGCGCGGATGCGCAGGATGCGGCCGACGCGCTCCTTCTTGCCGTTGGTCGCGTTGTAAACCTGCTGTCCCGCCTTCAGCACGCCCGAATACGTGCGCACGAACGTCTGCTGCCCGACGTACGGATCGTGGATGATCTTGAAGGCCAGCGCCGAGAACGGATCGTTTTCGGTCGGATGACGCATGTGCGTCTTCTCGTGATCGTCGATGTCGTATCCGGTGATCGCGCCGGCATCGAGCGGCGACGGCAGGTAGTCGACGATCGCGTCGAGCAGAAGCTGCACGCCGACGTTTTTGTAGGCCGCGCCCGCGAAAACCGGCGTCAGCAGTAGCCGCTGCACGCAGTGGCGCGTCACGCGCTTGATGAGGTCGGTCGGAACCGGTTTCTCGTCAAGATACAGCTCGGCGATCTCGTCGTTGAACTCCGAGAGCTTTTCGAGAAGAGCCTGCCGGTGCGTTTCCACCTCGCCCTTGTATTCGTCGGGGATGTCACCGATGACGCGCTGCTTTTCCGGGAAGGTGATGGCCTTCATCTCCACGAGATCGATAAGGCCGATGAACCCGTCTTCCTTGCCGATCGGCACCTGAAACGCGATCGCGTTCGCGTCCAGCCGGTCGTTGAGCTGCGCGATGACGTCGAAGTAATCGGCGCCCGGCCGGTCGAGCTTGTTGACGAACGCGATGCGCGGCACGCGGTAGCGATCCGCCTGGCCCCAGACCGTCTCGCTCTGCGGTTCGACGCCGCCGACGCCGCAGAACACCGAGGTGATGCCGTCCAGCACGCGCATCGAGCGCTCGACCTCGATCGTGAAATCGACGTGCCCGGGCGTGTCGATGATGTTGATCGACGCATCGTTCCACTTGCACGAGATCGCCGCGGACGCGATCGTGATGCCGCGCTCCTGCTCCTGTTTCATGAAGTCCATCGTCGCGGTGCCTTCGTGAACCTCGCCGAGCGTGCGCTTCATGCCCGTGAAGAACAGAACGCGCTCGGTGACGGTCGTCTTGCCGGCGTCGATGTGGGCGACGATGCCGATATTTCTCACGTTTTGCAGACCCATCTTTTTTCCCTTGTAAAAACGACGAAACGCGGGGACTCGTCCCCGCGAGGCGCGCGTTACTAGCACAAAACCATGTTCCCAACAAGACGCGTTTTGCGTTTGTCAGCCGGCGTTCGTTTCCCGCGGCGCGCAACGATAGGCAAACGCCGGACGCTCGCCGAGAAGCGGCCCCGCACCATAGGAGCGCGTCTCGATGATATCACATCCGGTGGGCGGCGGCTCAAAGGTGACGTGGTGATTCGGCGCGAGGTCCGGGCAAAGTTCCGCCACCCAGGCCGATGCACCCGGCGCGCGTGTCCCGCGCCGCCCGCGCGCTTCGCAGGCCTCGAAGTTGTGCCACCCGAACCACTCGTACCCGCCGTCGATGTTCTCGACCGGCACGCCGGATTTCGCGATCGCGTCGGCCATCGCCCAGCGCAATTCGGCGCCGTCGCGATACTGCCGGACGCGCACGACATCCAGCGCCAGGATCAGGAGCAGAATCGGGATCGCGAAAGCAAGCGCGATCCGCCGATCGCGGGCGGCGGCGACGGCCCCAAGCGCCATCGGCGGAACGAGCACAATGAAATAGCGATCCATGAACCAGCGTATCGGTACCATGAGGGCAACCTGGGACAGAATCACTATCAGCGCGATCGCGACAAGCGGATCGATGCGAAGGCCCTCGCCCCTCCCGCCATCGGGAAGTGCGGCGGCGGGAGCGTCGGAACGCGTCTTTAACAGCCAATACAAAAGCATCGGCGCGCCCGCGGCAACACCCGCGTACACCCAACCCCACGCCGACATCGGCGCGAGCGTCGGCGCCTTGGTCAACATGCTCGGCGCAAGCGCCCAGGATCCGCCTCGCGCGCGGACGATCGCGATGATCCCCCCCAACACGGCGCCGGCGAGCGATGCGACGACGAGCGCGGGCGCCGCGCGTTTTCCCGCCGCTTCCTCGCGCGCGCGCCGGATCGCGACGATCGCAGGAAGGAAATAGAACGCGGCCGACGCGATTGCGACAATGGCGCGCCAGGGTCCGTCCGCAAGCCAGACGGACGGCGAAAACAGGCGTTCAGCGAATTCGGCCGACTTCTGGTCGAGCGTTGTCGAGATCGGGTGAACAAACGGCTTCGCCAGACGAAAGGCGACGTAAGACGCAAGCGTCGGCGCGGCGAGCGCGGCGAACGCCCACGCCGGTGTGCGTTTTCGCAGTTGGGCAACGGCAAGGAGCACGGCGATAAACGCCGGCGCGAGAAAAAGCCCGTGGATCTTCGCCCAGATCGAAAGCGCCGCGAAAACCGACGCCGCCGCGAGCGACGCCGTTCGCCGCCTTCGCGCGTAATCGACGAATGCCGCGAGCGCGAGCGTCTCCACGAGAAGAAATACGGGATCGCTCTGGAAAGTGAACGCAACGACGAAAACCGGCGGCGCGGCGAAGGCGCAAAGCGCGACAATCGCCGCGAACCGCGCGGTCCCCCCCGCGACGCGCGCAAGAAGATAGACCGCGTAAACGGCCGCGGCGGTGATCAGGAAGTTTAACGCGGCCGTCAGCGGGAACGATGCGCCAAACAGCTTCGCGAGTGGCCACGCGGCGGCTAAATGCAAAACGGCCGCCGCGGAGTTGAACGAATCAAATCGGGGGACGCCGCTTTCGAGAAAGTGCTTCAGCGGAAGAACGAAGTTCCAGGAGTCGTCGAGCGGCACGGCGGCAAATCGCCCGGCGGCGATTTTCGCGGCGAGCATGACGGCGGTGATGACGGCAACGGCGATCGCGTCGTCGAGCCGGGGCCGGCGCCGATTCAAAGCTCGTCCCACCGCCGCGTCTTTCGATTAACGACGTCAAATCGCCCGATCGTCGCGCGGCCTCTTCGCGCGCGCGGCGGATTCGGGTAAACAAGACGCACGGTGGGCCTCTCATTCGCGGCCCGCGTGGCGAGGACGGCCGTTTGCTCGAACAATTTCGATCGCTCTACCGGCAGAAGTACCTCCTCTGGGGTTTCGTGCGGGCGGATCTGCGCAACCGCTACGGCGCCAGTTTCCTTGGCCTTTTCTGGTCGGTCATCAATCCGCTTCTGCTCATCCTGCTTTATGTGCTCGTGTTCGGCTACATCCTCGACGTCAACGTCGGCGGCAACGCCGGACCGAAAAACTACGGCATCTTCCTTTTCGCCGGCATGCTGCCGTGGATCGGCCTGTCCGACGCCGTGCAGCGATCGTCCATGGTCATCATGGAAAACAAGGATTTCGTGAAACAGGTCAACTTCCCGAAGATCATGCTGCCCCTGCGTTGCGTTCTGGGGGCGTTCCTTCACGAGATCGTCGCGCTCATCGTTTTTATCGTCATCCTGGCCGCGCTCGGTCAGTCGCCTTCCATCGTCATGTTCGGGCTTTTGTTCGCGATCTGGCCGCTTCAGCTTCTTTTCACCCTCGGCATCGCGATGATCGTCAGCGCCGTGACGGTGTTCTACAAGGACGCCCGCGAGCTGACCGCCGCGATCCTCACGCTCTGGTTTTTCGGCACGCCGATCATTTTCCCGGTCGTGCTCGTTCCGGAGTCGATCAAGGCGTTTTTCTATCTCAATCCCCTGACGTGGCTCGTCAACCTCTATCGGGCCGCGTTGCTTGGCGACGTCGTGCCGGACCTCTACGGCTTCAGTTACTTCTCCGCGCTCTCCTTGTTGGTCGCGATCATCGGCTGGGTGTTTTTCCACCGATTTTCCAGAGACTTCGCGGATTTGATCTGAGGCGAGGATAGAGGATTGAGGATTGAGGATCGAGTGGAATCGCAAAGCCGCTTCACGTTCAGCAAACCGCAAGTCGCGAACCGCGAGTGGAAGCCGGGTAAGTCTGCCGCCGGAACCGGATGGCGACGCACTCGAACGCGATTGGAGGACACTCAATCCTCGATCCTCGATCCTCAATCCTCCAAACAAAAAGGCCCCGCGTTTTCGGCGGAGCCTTTCGATATTCCGAAGTGTTTTCCTACACTTAGAATAGCGTATCGATTTTTGTGCCGGTGATGCCGCGCCGCGAGCGCTTTTCTTTTTCGAGTTCCGCCTTGTAGTCGACCGAATAGCGCGTCCACGGGCGAATCTCGAGGCGGCGGCGGTCGATCAGCTTGCCGGTGCCTTCGCAGTACCCGAATTCGCCGTCCTCGAACTTAGCGAGCGCGTGTTCGATTTCCTTGAGCAATTTGCGGTCTTTATCCAGAAGGCGCCACGCCAACGCCGCTTCGCTTGCGTGCATGGCCTGATCCGCCTCGTCGCCGGCCGTTCCGCCCGAAAGGGCGCCGTCACCGAGCGTCTGCTTGGCTTTTGATACGATTTCGTTGCGCTTTTCCATCAGAATCGAGTAATAGCGCTCGAGTTCTTCAGGGGTAAGCTCATCCGCCGGTTTTTTTCTCGGTCCACCCATTTTCGATTCCATCTCCCATCTATGGTGGCAGGGAACGGGATATCTAAGGAAAACACAACGATTTTGCAAGCCCCCGCGCGCGATGACGAAAAATTCCGTCCCGTATCGTGAGATAACTTAATGGCCCCGGATTTCGTTGACCGGCCGGCGTTGGGGCGATTACGATCGACGAACAACCCGGGAGGCTCCTTGCCGGAAAAAATCCGGGCCGCTGTCGTCTTCGGCACTCGACCGGAGGCCATCAAGCTGGCCCCCGTCATCGCCCAGATGCGCCGCCGGCCGGAGCGGTTTGACGTTTTCGTCGCCGTGACGGCCCAGCACCGTGAAATGCTGGACCAGGTGCTGGCGCTTTTTGGCATCGTGCCGGACGCCGATCTCGACATCATGCGCGCGAACCAGACGCTCGATGGCATCGTCGCCCGCGCCATCGAGGGGTTGGGAAGCACCTTTGACGCGGCCAGGCCCGACCTCGTCCTCGTCCAGGGCGACACGACGACCACTTTCGTCGGCGCGCTCGCCGCGTTTCATCGGCGGATCCCCGTCGGCCACGTCGAGGCCGGGCTGCGCACGCACGATCGCTATTCGCCCTTCCCCGAGGAGATCAATCGCCAGCTCACCTCGCGGCTTGCGTCGCTGCACTTCGCGCCGACACCGCGATCGGCCGCCGCGCTGCTTTCCGAGGGCATCCCGGCCGAAACCATCCACATCACCGGAAATACCGTCATCGACGCGCTGCTGGATGTCGCCGCGCGCCCGTTTTCGTTTGACGATCCGATGCTCGCCGATCTGCCGGAGCGCACCGTGCTCATCACCGCGCACCGGCGCGAAAGCTTCGGTGCGCCATTTCAGGCGATGGGCCGCGCCATCGCGAGTCTTGCCGACCGCTATCCCGACGCCGCGTTCGTGTACCCGGTGCACCTGAATCCGAACGTGCGCGAACCGGTGAACGCGATCCTCGGCGGCCACGCGAACGTCCGGTTAATCGAGCCGCTCGACTACGCGCCGTTTGTCCACCTGATGAAACGCGCGCACATCATCCTCACGGATTCCGGCGGCGTGCAGGAGGAGGCGCCGTCGCTCGGCAAACCCGTGCTCGTCATGCGCGAAAAGACCGAGCGCCCCGAGGGAATCGAGGCCGGCACCGTTCGCCTTGTCGGCACGAACGAAGCCGACATCGTCGAAGCGGTGACGACGCTGATGGATGACGACGACGCCTGGCGCGCGATGGCGATGGCGAAGAACCCTTACGGCGACGGCCACTCCGCCGAACGCATCGTGGATATCTGCGACAAGACGTTCGGAACTTGAGGAGGCTGGAAGCGGGGTCCGTAGTTCTTTCCTATTTCCTGCTTCCTCTTTCCTCTTTCCTCTTTCCTCTTTCCTCTTTTCTCTTTCCTCACTATTGCAAATACCCCAACGAACGCAGTCGCTCCAGCTCCTCGGGCGATAGATCGCGCTCGCCGGTTTCGGTGCGCGTTTTCAGCGCCTGATTGGCCTTGTCGATGATCGCTGAGAGCGCGGGCGCCGCGCCCGGTTCGTACACGTTCGTCTTTTCCTTCGGATCGCGATTAAGATCGAAAAGTTCGTGGCCGCGCTCCACGCGGAAGTCGTCGAGATCAAATACGATCGGCTCCACGAGTTTCTTTGTCGTCGTGCGTACTCCGAATCGATGAGGGCCGAAGACCTCGCTTTCCGCGAGCACGTTTTCCTCGGCGAACTGCGTCAGAATGCGCGGCGCGCCCGTATCGCAGCGCACATCCGGATGTGCACCGAGCGGTAGGAACGACGCCGCGCGCACGATGTCGTAAATGGCGCGCTGGGCGATCTGCGCGCCGGTCATCACGATGCCCGCGCACCCGCCCTCGGGCGGCTTCACGATCAGCGGCACGCGCACCATTTCCTCGTAGAGCGAAATCGAATGCCCCCACATGCCGTGGTCGTTGAATTCCTCGCCGTGGTCGGAGGTCACGATGATCCAGGCGTTTTTGTATCGCCCCCACCCCTTCATCTTCGAGAAAAGACGCCCGACGTGATCGTCAACGTCCAGGATTTCTTCGTCGTAGCGCGCGCGCACCTTGCGCTCGTCTCCGCGAGAAAAATCGCGCGCTTGCCTGGCGAAGGTGAAAAACGGCTCGGACATGATCGCGTCCAGGCCGTCGCCCTTGCTGCCGAAGCGCCCGCGATAGCCCTCGCGCGGCGCGTAGGGGTAATGCGTGTCGTAGAGATGCAGAAAGACGAACGCCGGCGTCGGCGTCGCCGCAAGCCACTCGATGGCGCGATCCACCGCGTCCTCGGCGGGAAAGTCCGCGCGCAGCACGTAGAAATCGAATCCCGATCCGTAGCCGTAGCGCGGGCTGAGCAGGTAGTTCGTCGCGAACGCGGCCGTCGCGTATCCGCGCTCCTTCAGCGATTCGGCAAGCACCGGCGTTTTCGGGTCGAGCGACCGGTCGATCGAAACGACGCCATGCTCGAACGGGAGCAGGCCCGTGAACATGCTCATGTGCGCGGGAAGCGTCCAGGGCGCGTGCGAAATGTGCTCGTCCACCACCACGGAATCGCGCGCCAGGCGATCGAGGTTCGGCGTCGTCTCGCGCTTGTATCCGTACAGGCTCATGTGATCGCGGCGCAGCGTGTCGATGCTGATAAGGATGATGTCCGGCGCGCCGTCGTTGGGCGTCACGGGCCGCGCCGCGCCGTAAGCCAGGATCGCGCCACCGACGAGAATCGCACCCGCGATCAAAAGCGCGAACGGCGCCCGCGATGGGCGTTTCTTTCGACGGTCATCCCGTACCGCTTTGTCATCCCGTACCGCGTTGTCATCCCGCACCGCTTTGTCATCCCGTACCGCTTTGTCATCCCGCACCGCTTTGTCATCCCGCACCGCTTTGTCATCCCGTGCCGCTTTGTCATCCTGAGCGAAGCGAAGGATCTCCTTCCGCCTGCGGAATTTCGAAATCTTTCCGGCAAGCCGGCTCCCGATCGGCAAGGCGACAAGCAGCGTCGCAAGCGCGAAGGCCGCGGTCGCCGCCACGAGCGCCCCCGCGGCGACGATCATCGGCGGCAGCGTCACCGGGTCGAGCAGCATCGGCAGGATGACGCGCGAAAGCACGACAAACGCGGACAGCTCCGAGGCCAGTGGCCCGGCGAGGTTGTGGCGCATCACGAGAGTCACCGCGAACACGACGCCCGCGAGCACAAACGACAGCGCGAACGGAAAGGCGGCGAAGGCGCGGCGCCGCCGGACGGTATCCTTCGCGATGCGCCGCGCGATCGACATGAACGCGACGATCGCGATCCCGGCGAGAATCCCGCGCATCACAAAGGCGGAAAGCCGCGCGCGCACGACACCGCGCGCGACATTCGGCAACTCGCGCCCGAGGTAATCGTGTTCGACGATCGTGTACACCGCGGATGCGCCGGCCGCCGCGAGAAACACGCCGGCCGTAAACAGCAAGATCGCGAAGGGGACAAGAAAACGTCTGCGCATTTGAAGTGGTGATGATAGGAGCGCGCGCCGCACGGCGCAAACGCCGCCATCGCCCACGCCCTTGTCCGGGGCGCCTTCGTTGACCCTCCCATCGCCCGCGCATACACTGTCGCGCCCACTTGCCCGGGGATCAACTTTGCCCAAATTTTTTCATGCATTGACGGCGATTGTCGCGGTCGGACTTTTTGCGTTCGCCTGCACGCAGGACGCGTCGTATGAAGGCGTTTACGAGCCGCCGTGCCCGAACGAGATCATCGACGAGGACTACAAGGGTCCGTGGCACATGGCGCTCGGCATCGGCCTTGGCGGCCTTGGCGCGATGGATATCGCGCTCGACAACCCGGAGCTGTTCGCCACCGCCGCGTCGCTCGGCGGGCCGGTTGATCTCGAATTGCTGCTCGGGTCGATCAAGGCCCGGCTCGACGCGCCAGATGACTGGGACGACCTGCCCTCGCGCGTGGAATACTTCGCCTTCCTTCGCGACATTTTCATCGCGCTCGGCAACCCCTGCTATTTCAATCCCGCGAGCGCGTTTTACCCGCCGGGCGTCACCGGCGGAACGCAGCAAATCGTCACCGGCGTTCCGACGCCCGATTCGCCCGACGGCTCCGTGCCGCTGACGACGTTTTTCGAGGGCGAGGACGACGAGTTCCTGGTCGATTTCCTTCTCGCCGTCGACGTCAACGGCAACAGCCGCCGCGATCCGGGCGAGCCGATCTTCTGCCCGATGCGCGAAGCGTTCACCGACGGCAACGGCAACGGCGTGCACGACGCGGGCGAGGCGTTTGACGACCTCGGCCCGGACGGCGTCGCGGGCACCGGCGACGCGGGCGAAGGCGACGGCGCCTATTCCTATACCCCCAACGTGGCGAACTGGTTTGCCCGCAGCCCCGCGGCGCGCGCGCGCAGCGGCGAGATCGACGCCACCTCGCGCTATCGCGGCGGGCTCTACGCGGACGCCGCTACGGACGATTACTGGCCGTTCGCGACGCACGCCGCGTCGCTCGCCTCGGCGATCAATGCGCATTATCTGACGGTCGACGAACCGGACCCGGCCTATTGCCTGCGGTTCGAGGCCGGGCTTTACGACGGCTTCATCGGCGGCTTCCCTTCGCCTACCGAGCCGATCTGGTTTGCGTCCAAGCACGCGTCGCTTTTGTTCGAATCCGAGGCGGCGCCGGATGACATCGAGCAAAAGCACACCGGCAGCGAGGCCGTGCGCGTCGCGCGCTACAATCACGTGCTGTCGTTTGCCTCCTCGCGCGTCGCGAACGGACTGTTCGGCGACGACCCCAAGGACTCGCGCCCGTATTATCAGACGAGGGCGTTTGCCGCCTCGACGTTCGGCGAAGATGTCGTCGTCGAGTATGGCGTTTTCCTGCCCGCGGGTTACTACGACGAACGCAGCCGCTGGAAGACGTATCCGCTGCTTCTTGTTTTCCTCGATCGCGGCAAAACGCCAAACGACATGGACCAGCTCGTCGAGGCGCAGGGCGCGCTCGCCGCGCGCGGATACGCGCAGCAGGTCGTCATGGTGCTCGTTTCCGGCGACGCATCACCGGCCGGCCGCGAGGGTTATTCGTTCTTTTTCGATCCCACGGCGTCGGAATTTCCGGGCGAATTTCGTAGAATGATCGTGAACGATCTGCTGCCGCACCTGGAGCGGCAATACCGGATCAAGTCGCGCGATCCCCGCGAGGACGACGACCGTTTCGAATGAGACGCGAGCTTTCTCCCATCGTTCGCGCCGCGGTGCGCGAGGACCTCGAAGGAGTCATGGCGATCGAGGAGGCGGCGTTCCCCGGCCCGTGGTCGCGCCAGACCATGAGCAAGCAGTTCGAGAACCTTTTTTCGCTCTTTCTTGTCGCGGAGTGTCCCCAGGGAATCTGCGGTTTTGCGCTGTGGTGGCTGATCGTCGACGAGATGCATCTGCTGAAGATCGCCGTCGACGAACGATACCGGCGCCAGGGCGTCGGCGCGGAGCTTCTCGCGCAGGGCGAACGATCGGGCCGCAGGCGCGGCGCGCGCTTCGAATATCTCGAAGTGCGCACCACCAACGAAGCGGCCATCCGTTTCTACGAAAAATTCGGATTCGCGCGCGTCGGCACCCGCCGGGGGTATTACGCCGAAACCGGCGAGGACGCCTACGTCTTGTTCCGGCGTTTCGAATAGAATCGAACGCCGCGCGGATCGCCGCCGCGGGATACGCGTGGTAAAATATTGCCCGATTCGGAGGGCCGCATGCACATCGTCGCGTACAAAAATATCGTAGGAAAAGCGATCGAAAACGACGAGGTTTCCGGCGTCACCCTGCGCGTCGGCGCGGGGCCGGACCAGGGCGCGCCGAACTTCACCATGCGCGTTTTCACCGTGAGGCCCGGCGGTCACACGCCGCATCATCATCACCCCTACGAGCACGAAATTTTCTTCCACGCCGGCGTCGGCGAGGTGGAGTACGAGGGCGAGGTCGTTCCGGTAGGACCGGGTTACGTCGCCTACGTCGCGCCCGACGCGGTTCATCAGATCCGCAACACGGGCGCCGAGGATCTTGTTTTCATTTGCGTCGTTCCGAAAGGCATCTGACGCGGGGGCAACCCTGGATAGCACGGGAATCACCATTCACAAGCGGTGAAATGCGGCGGGATTCTCCTGAAAATCGGGAGGGGCGGGAACGTGAGAAACGCAGCCGATCCGAAATCCGCGTTGCGGGCAGTGTCGTCTTCGTTCAATGTTTCACGTATTTTTCGAATTATCCTGATTCCGATTATTATATTTTTTGGAATCTTTTGCCACGCAGCTTTGGCACTGGATATTCCCGACCGACCCGCCCCGTCCTGGTCCTATCCGGCAAACGGCGACCATCCGGACTGGAACCAAAATCTCGATGGCCCGACGATCGTCTTTCTCGACGTAAACGGGGACGGTTACGACGACCTGCTGTTAGGATACGGACACCTAGACTACGAATCCGGCGAATACGAGCAAAACTCGAGCACGATCCTGGTATTTTTCGGGAGCGCGGACGGCTTGTCGGCCGAGCCGGACCAATATCTATTTCGTGACGATTCTTCTATATTCGGCCAAGGCATCCAGAACGCCGGAGACGTCAATGCAGACGGCATAAGCGATTTGTTGATTCATGATTGGAATTGGCCCGGTGGTTTTGGCTCGGTTGGCCGGTTCTTTCTCTTCTACGGGACGCCCTACGGACTTGAAGCAGATACCGTCGAAATTCTAACGGGAAACTTTCAGAACCGCTACTACTATTCGGATTCGGTGGCGTCGGATATCGACATAAACGGCGATGGCTATAGCGATCTCGTTTGGCAACGTGAAATTTGGAACCGTACTCCGGAATTCAACGATGATTTACACATAATCGAAGCATTTTACGGCGACGATTCGACGCACGTTTTTAACGCGCCTGTGTGGGATTATGATTATGACGGTATAGAAATATTCGGAATTATTGCTCTCGGCGACGTCAACGGGGACAAATTTGACGATTTCGCGATTTGCGCAAATGGTTACGGGTCACAGCCTGTCTTTCTCGACATATTTCACGGGAGTGAAACCGGCCCGCGCAATCAACCTGACGAAATAGCATTAAGCAACCCCGGCGCCGATTTTCCTGCATGGTGTGAGCTTGAAAGAGCTGGTGATATTGACGGTGACGGAAACGACGATTTATGGGGGTATGATCAAGGCACAGCCGAAATCTATATTTTCTTCGGATCTAGTTTGGGGATATTACCATTTCGAACACAGATCCTTCCTCCCCCCATATCGGGTTATGCCCACGCGAAATACCTTGGAGATATCAATCGCGACGGATATGACGACATCGCGATTACAATGGACCGATCAATCATACGAATTATGTTCGGATCGGCAACGGGCGTCGACACAACTTCGTTTTGGGAATACGACTGGGACGACTACACGTACAGCTACATCCCCTATATCGGCTACGACCTAGGCGGCGAAGGCGGCGACGTTCAAAACAACGGTTACGCCGATTTTGCCTGGACCGCGCAAAATTACGTCGGACCCGGATCGTACGAAATGCAGACCCACGTGTTTTTTATGTCCGCCTCGACGACATCGACGAGTACGACAACCGTGAGTTCGTCTACGACCTCCACCACCACGACTCAACCCGAAGAACCGGACGACGACGATACAGCGCTCGACGACGATTCCGGCGACCCCGCCGATGGCGGGGGTGACGACGATGACAAGGGCTGCTGCGGCTATTGAGGAAATTTTCCCAATAATTCGTAAAAATTCAACACCGCGTGGAAAACCGATGCACCATATACGGTGTTGTCCGTCCCGTTCCATGTCGATACGACACGGCTAAACCACAAGACGTCGGACGTGCGGGACGTGGTGTACGGAGTAGGCGCGCCTCCATGGGGTTTCTCGATACGCGACAAAACGACGTGGCCTTCGTTGTCGCTTTCGGACTTTGCGTTCCGCCTGGCGTCGTTGTCAGGCGCTTGCGAATTTGCGAGCATCAGTTTTTCGGAGGGTTTCTGATGATCAGGAAATCGCGGATCAAGGTGTTCAGCACGCTGTGGGTGCTTTCCGCGCTCGCGCTTTTCGCGCCGGGATGCTCCTGCGGCGACGACGACGATGACGACGATTCCGGCACGGCGACCGACGACGACGCGGCGGATGACGATGACGACGCGGACGACGATACGGCGGCCGATGACGATGCCGCGGACGACGACGCCGGCCCGTTCTTTTTCGCGGGCGCGTCGCGCGTGGACATTTCGCCCGCTTCCGATTGGCCGCTGAAGATGGGCGGCTACGGCATCTACTTCCTTTCGGAAAACATGTGCCGCTGGTCCACGGGCGTGCACGATCCGCTCTTCGCGACAGCCATCGCCGTGCGCGACCGTGCGTCGGCGCCGCTTGTTTTCGTCAATCTCGATCTCGTCGGCGTCGTCATCACGGACGTGGTGCGCATTCAGGACGGCGTCGCGCTTGCCGCGGGCATCGATGCGGAGCGCGTCATCGTCACCGCGAGCCATACGCACGGCAGCCCGGACAGCGTCGGCATCTGGGGCGTCATCGTCCCGCCGATTTCCGGGCGCGACGAGGCGTACATGGATCAGGTTGTCGAGGGCGCGATCGCGTCGGCGCTGGACGCGATCGGCGATCTTCGCCCCGCGCGCCTGTTTTTCTCCACCGGAACCGAACCGGACATGCACTACAACTCGAACGATGTCCTCGATCCCACGGCCATGGTAGACAGCACGATGACCGTCATGGCGATGCGGGATCCGGACGGCGCGCCGATCGCGTCCATGATGAGCTGGGGTTGTCACCCGATGGTGATGGGTCCGCAGAACACGGAAGTCACCGCGGATTTCGCCGGCGCGTATTATCGCCTCATGGACGACGAGGTCGGCGGCGTGAACATGTTCGTCAACGGATCGCTCGGCGCGAGCGTGCACCCCATCAATCCCTTCGATCCGTGGGATTACGGCGACGGCCGCGAGTGGGGCACGTGGCAGGATGTCGATAACACCGGCCGCGTGCTCGCCGACGACGCGCAGGATCTTCTCGACACCGCGCGCGAAACCGGCGACACGCATATCGAGACCGTGACGCAACCGCTGTTCGCGAAATTGCAGAACCCGTTTTTCTATCTGGTCGGCACGTGGGGCATCATCCCGCGCGACGTGCCGAACCTCGGTGAGGACGGCGAAACGAAGATCACGGCGGTTTCCATCGGGCCCGCCCAATTCGCCACGGTTCCCGGCGAGCTGGTGCCGGACATCAGCTTCATCCTTCGCGGCATCATGGGGGGAGAGCACCAGTTCGTCATGAATCTCGGCCAGGACTGGGTGGGCTACGTCATCCTGCCCGAGCAGTTCTTCCACATCGCCTACATCTACAACGACCTGCTTTCGGTCGGTCCGCAAACGGGCACGGCGCTCATCGACGGTTACGCCAATCTCTACGCGGACTGGCGCGGCGAGGAATAAGGGCCGTCCCAACGGTTGGAACCGCGACCGCAAGGGAGCGGGTACGAGCTTGGCCCACTCGCAAAACGGGCCCGGCGCGATGCCGGGCCCGTTTTTTCTGATCGCGCTGAAGTCGGCTATTTTTTCAGTTTGCCGGAAAACGGCATGGTCTGCGGGTCTTTCCCCGTTTCCGTGTAAACCAGCGTTCCGCTGATCGTGTCGCCGACGACCTTTCCTTTCCACTCATTCTTGCCGCCCTTGTCGTTCATCGCCGTGGACGTGAAATCGGTGGCGGGCCCCATCGATTTGGCCGTGTACGCCTCGGCTTTGAAGCCATATTTGTCGCATTCGGTCGAATGAAGCTTGCCGGCCATGAATTCCAGCGTGTCCGGCGCGGGCTTGCCGTCCTCGCCGGGCATGGTGATCTCGTACGTCTTGCCGTCGAGCGAGCCCCCGGCGTACGCGGCGACCGCCAGGGCCATCACGAACAAAACCGCAACACCCAACATGACGCGCTTCATACTCTCCTCCTCATGGACGGACTTGCCGTCCCGGCGAATGACACGCATCGAACGCGCGCGAGACCATCCCGCGGACGATTCGAAGACGCGTTTGAGACGCGAATCGCGAACCCGATGCACCTGTCGGAAAAAACGTACCGGAGGATTTCGCGGCCCCACGCGCCCTGCTCCCACCGCGTCCGATCCCCGGCAACCTCCCACTCCCCCCATCGACAATTCGGTTCACGCGATAGATAACGCCACGCGAGGCTCCGGGCGCACAAAAATATGCAGAATTTGTTTTTGCGCTAACCCGTCGAAACGGGTTGGCATGCCGGGTTGGCCTTTGTTACGATCGCGCGCCCCAAACGCCTTGGCCCCGGAAACGATGACCCCAAACCCCAGGAACACGTCGAACGACGCGACCAGCGCCCGGCTCGTTTGGGGCCTCGCCGCGGTCGTCCTCCTGCTTGTCGCGGCGGTTCTTGCCGGCGTCCTTTTCGGGCGCGAGTGGCTGGTCGACATCTTCGGCGCCGGTACGCTCGCCAGGAAGTACGAAAAGAAGTTCGTATTGAAGCGCCAGGCGTTTGCAGGGCTTTCCCCCGAAATTCGCGAGGCTTTCGACGTCGGCGTGCTGCACGACGATGCGTCGAAGGAGTGGTGGTACATCAACGCACATCTGTTCGACGATCATGCCAACATGTTCGCCGTCATGATCGCGATGCTCAAGGACGGGCGCCTGTATGGCGTGCTTTCCGACGTTCGCAACAAGCAGCGAGCCATCATCGCGGTGCCCGAAACGACTGTCTCCTTCGATCCCGCGTCGCGCTCGTTTTCCGTGGGCGCGGCGACGCTGACGCAGCCCGATCCGGCTTATCTTTGCTACGATTTCGTCGTCGCGCGCGACGACGTGTCAATCGACCTGGACATTTGCGCCGAGAAGCCGCCCATCGCGATCGGCGAGACGGGGACGATCCGCATGGGCGAGTCCGGTGAGAGCAAGTATTACAGCATGACGAACGCGGTGGTGCGCGGCTCCGGTCGCCTCGGTGCGCACCAGACAAATTTCGTGGGGCGCGGCTGGATCGACCGGCAATGGGGCAACTGGCACACCTGGGACTTCGACAAGTGGGACTGGTTTTCGATCCAGCTTGAAAACAACACCGAGATCCTGCTTTTTCAGTTCTGGAAGGACGGCCGGATCATCCACCAGTTCGGCGACATCTGCCTGCCGAATCAGCAGTCGCGCAGTGACTTTCGGTTCCGCTCTACCGCCAAGGCCACATGGCTTTCTCCCGAAACCGGCGTGCGTTGGGACACGGCGTGGGTCGTGATCATTCCCGAGTACGAAGCGCGGTTCGAACTGACCGCCGACTTCGAAAATCAGGAGATCGACCGCGCGCTGTGGGAAGGCGGCATCGGAGTCGCCGGCCGCTGGCAGGGCGAAGTGGTCCGCGGGCGCGGCTTTTTCGAAGCGCGCCGCCGGCACGACATGCCGGGCGCGCCGTCACGCACATTCGGCATGCCGGAACCATCAACCGCCGAGTAGCGCCCTACGCCGCCAGTTCGATGCGCCCGTCCTTCGCGCTGACACGCACCTGCGCGCCGTCGGCGATCTCACCCGCGATGAGCTTGCGCGCGATTGCGTCCATGACGTGCGTCTGGATGGCGCGCTTGAGCGGACGCGCGCCGTAAACGGGGTCGTAACCGATCTCCGAAAGCAGCGCGAGCGCCGCGTCGTCGATCGAAAGGCTGATGCGCCGATCGGCAAGTCGCCGCGCCAATCGCTCAACCTGAATTTTCACGATCCGTTCGATCTCCACGCGACGCAGTCGATGGAAGATCACCGTCTCGTCGACGCGATTCAGGAACTCCGGGCGGAAATGGCCGCGCAACTCGCCCATGACGCGCTCTTTCATCTCGTCGTAACGCGATTCGTCGAACTCGAGGATGAGGTTCGAGCCGATGTTGCTCGTCATGATGAGGATCGCGTTCTTGAAATCGACGGTGCGGCCCTGCCCGTCGGTGATGCGCCCGTCGTCGAGGATTTGCAGCAGGATGTTGAAGACGTCCGGATGCGCCTTTTCGATTTCATCGAACAGGATCACGCAATACGGCCGGCGCCGGACCGCCTCGGTGAGTTGCCCGCCTTCCTCGTATCCGACGTATCCCGGCGGCGCACCGACTAGCCGCGCGACCGCGTGGCGCTCCATGTATTCGCTCATGTCGATACGCACCATGGCGCTTTCGGTGTCGAACATGAATTCCGACAGGGCCTTGGCGAGTTCCGTCTTGCCGACGCCGGTCGGCCCAAGAAAGATGAACGAACCCAGCGGCCGGTCGGGATCCTGAATTCCCGCGCGCGATCGACGCACCGCGTTTGCGACGGCCGTGACCGCCTCGGACTGGCCGACGACGCGCCGGCCGAGTTCGTCCTCCATGCGCAGCAGGCGCTCCATCTCGCCGGTCATCATTTTCACGACGGGTATGCCGGTCCACTGCGAGATGATCTCGCACACATCCTCCGCGTCGACCTCTTCTTTCAGAATTTTCTTGTCCGCTTGCAGGGTTTCGAGTTCCTTGCTTGCGGCCTCGACCTGGGCATTCAGATTACGCAGCACGCCGTAGCGCAGTTCCGCCACTCGGTTGAGATCGCCCTGGCGCTCGGCCTTTTCCTCTTCGACCCTGCCTTCGTCCATCCGCTCTTTCAGTTCGCGAATTCGCTGGATAACCGCCTTTTCTTTCTCCCAGACGGCCTTCATCGCCTCCTGTTCGGTTTTCAGGTCGCTGACGCGTTCCTCGAGCTGCGCCAGGCGCTGCTTGCTCGCGGCGTCTTTTTCCTTTCGCAACGCCTCGCGCTCGATCTCCAGTTGCAGGATTTCGCGCGTGATCGCGTCAAGCTCCGTGGGCATCGAGTCGATCTCGATCCGCAGGCGGCCGGCGGCCTCGTCGATGAGGTCGATCGCCTTGTCCGGCAGGAAACGGTCGGGGATGTAGCGCCTGGAGAGCGTCGCCGCCGTGACGATCGCGCCGTCGGTGATGCGCACGCCGTGGTGGATTTCGTATTTATCCTTCAGGCCGCGAAGGATGGAGATCGTGTCTTCGACACTCGGCTCCGCGACGAAAACCGGCTGGAATCGCCGCTCGAGCGCGGGATCTTTTTCGATGCGTTCGCGGTATTCATCGAGCGTCGTCGCGCCGCTGCAGCGCAGTTCTCCGCGCGCGAGCGCGGGCTTGAGCATGTTGCTGGCGTCCATCGCGCCTTCGCCCGCGCCCGCGCCGACGAGCGTGTGCAATTCGTCGATGAACAGGACGATCTCGCCTTCGGACTCGCTGACCTCCTTCAAGACGGCCTTCAGGCGATCCTCGAACTCACCACGGTACTTCGTGCCCGCGAGAAGCTGGCCAAGGTCGAGTGACACGACGCGCTTGTCGGCCAGCGTCGTCGGCACGTCGCCGGAGACGATGCGCTGCGCAAGCCCCTCGACGATCGCCGTCTTGCCGACGCCCGCTTCACCGATCAACACGGGATTGTTTTTTTTGCGACGGTTCAGCACCTGAATGACGCGGCGCACCTCGGCGTCCCGCCCAATGACGGGGTCGAGCTTGCCGGCCCTGGCGCGCTCGGTGAAATCGACCGCGTACTTTTTCAGCGCTTCGTATTTGGCTTCGGGATCCTGGTCGGTCACGCGGTGGCTGCCCCGGATCTCGGTGAGCGCCTTGTAAACGGCATCCGTCGTCGCGCCGGCGTCGCGCAGGATCGTGCCCGCGCGGCTTCCTTCCGCGCCGACGATCGCAAGGAAAAGATGCTCGGTGCTGATGTAGTCGTCGCGCATGCGGCCGGCCTCGCTCTCGGCCAGGTCGATGACGTTTTTCAGCTTGGGGGTGATGTATTGTTCGGCGCTCGCGCCCTGCACCTTCGGCAGGCGGTCGATCTCGGCCGCGATCGACTGTTCGACGGCCTTTGGCGCGATGCCGATGCGCGCGAGGATCGCCGAAACGACGCTCCCGTCCTGCGTCACCAGGGCGAGCGCCAGATGCTCGACATCCACCGACTGGTGCTCGCGGCGCGAAGCAATCCGCGACGCCTCGGCGAGCGCCTCCTGACTTTTCACGGTCAATTTGTCCATTCTCATAAAATGAACTCCTCAACAGGCATGGCCTGGTATCGTTCTTGAATAACCATAACCACGACTGGAGAAGAAACAACACAACAACGCTGGCGAATTTTTCGCGAGATGCGCTTGACTTGGAATAAATTTGGACCCACTCTGGATTCGCGACTAGAGGAGGAGACGCATGCCGACTCCTTTGGGGCTGAACGGCCCCACTCTAGACGCCCTTTTTTGCCAAAAAACAAAAAGCTTCCGATGTATCTCCTATACTTGGACGAATCCGGCGTCGAGCAACGAAACGCGGGGTCAAATCATTTCATCGTTTTGGGCTTGGCGGTCCCGATCTCTCGATGGAAGGAATTCGACAAGCAGATCGAGACGATCAAAGCGCGACATGCGCTGGACAATGTTGAGATCCATACGGCATGGGTCGCGCGGCGTTACCGCGAACAGGAAGCGATCCACGATTTTGAATCGCTGTCGGCCGAACAACGGCGTGAAGCCGTTTGGTCAGAAGCCAAGCGCCGATCGGGCGAACTGGGCATCGGCGGCAACATGGCGAAGATAAAATCGTATCGGCGCGAGTACCGCGCGATCGCCCCCTACGTCCATCTGACCCGGGATGAACGCCAAATAGCCCTGGCGGATTTGGCCCGCGAAATCGGTCTATGGAGCGAGCTTCGTGTGTTCGCCGAAGCGATCAGCAAGCCCGACTTCAACTGGCAGGGAACCGCCTCCCCCTACGAAATCGCGTTCGAGCAGATCATCTCCCGATTTGACATCATGCTCGCCAACTTCAACCTTAACGGCCTGATCATCGCCGACAACAACGACACGGCCGCGCCGCGGCTAACCCGTCTTTGCCGGCTGTTTCACGAGCGCGGGACGTTTTACCGCGAGATTCGCCAAGTCATCGAAACGCCACTATTCGTCGACAGCGCGCTGACCACAATGATCCAGATGGCCGATCTTTGCGCATACGCACTACGTCGATACATCGAAAACGAAGAGGACGATCTTTGGCGACACATCGAGCCTCGCGTCGACCGCCGGGGTACGCAGTTGGTGGGTCTAAGGCATTTCACGGGCAGGCGGAAATGCCGGTGTCCCCTCTGCATTGCACACGGCCGACGATAGCGACTCGTCACTCCTTCGTGATCGTCGTGAATAGCGTGTCGGACTCGCGCTGGATCAGCAGCAGGACCGCTTTCCCCTTTTCCGCGTTGCGGATCGCCTCGACGAATTCGCCCGCGCCGCTGACCGGCTTTTGCGCGACCTCGAGGATGACATCGCCGCGGCGAAGGCCGGCCTCGTCCGCGGCCGATCCGGGCTGCACGTCCGTGACGATCGCACCCTGCCCCGGCGCCACGCCAAGCTCGCCCGCCATCTCGACCGGCACGTCGCGCACGGACAGGCCGATCGACTTTTCCTCGTCCTCGCTCATCGCGGCCGGCGTCGTTTCGTCGGGCATGCGGCCGACCTCGATGCGCACCGTCTTCGCCTTGCCGTCTCGGACGACCTCGACATCGACCGTTTTGCCGACCGCCGTGTTCGCGACGATCGACGGCAAATCGCGCGAGGAGTCGACCTTTTGCCCGTCAAAACTCGTGATGACATCTCCGCGACGCAGGCCCGCCTTCTTCGCCGGCGAATCCTCGTAGACCTGGCCGATCAACGCGCCGTCGGTCGAAGCCAGCCCGAGCGCGCCGGCCATCTCGTCGCGGATCGGCTGAATGGCCACGCCAAGCCAGCCGCGCGTCACGCTGCCTTCGTTTTGAAGCTGCTCGACGATTCCGCGCGCGAGATTGATCGGAATCGCAAAACCGATGCCCTGGCCCGAGGCGTTTATCAGCGTGTTGATGCCGATAACCTCGCCGCGCGTATTGATGAGCGGCCCGCCCGAGTTGCCGGGGTTGATCGACGCATCGGTCTGGATGAACGAGTCGTACGGCCCGCCGAGCACGCGGCCCTTGGCCGAAACGATGCCCGCCGTGACGGTGTGCTCGAGGCCGAACGGATTGCCGATCGCCACGACCCACTCGCCGATCTCCAGGCCGTCCGAATCGCCAAGCGGCAGCACCGGCAGAGCCTCCGGATCCTTGATCTTGATGAGCGCCACGTCCGTCTTGGGATCCGCGCCGATGACCGTCGCCTCAAACTCGCGCTCATCGTGCAGCTTCACGGAAACCTTGTCCGCGTCCGCGATGACGTGGTTGTTCGTGATGATGTAGCCATCCTTGCTCATGATGAATCCGGAGCCTTGGCCACGCTGCATGCGCTCGCTTTCCGGCATGCCGAAGCGCTCAAAAAAATCGTGGAACGGATCGTTCGGTCCCGGCCCGAAAAACGGATTGAATCCCCTTGTCCGGACGCGCTTTTCGACCGCGATATTGACGACGGCGGGCGACGCGGTGCGTGCGAGCGTCGCGAAACCGCGGCTGGCGCGATTGATTTCGTCGGTCGAAAGAGGCGCGTCCGTGCCGGCGCCCGCGGCGCCTTCGGCCTGTTCATCGGGCGCCGATTTATCGGCAACGCACACCGACGTGGCCATCAGGATCATGGCCAGGGCCAGGGGATACAAAAATTTCCTGCGCAACATTCTTTTCTCCTCGGCATTTGTCATGGCTTTTTCGTTTTGCGGGGTCACGTTTGCCCCTTCGCGCCGGTCACGGCGACGAAATGAAGGCGAAGGTCGCGCAGCGTGTCCCCGAGAAACCGATCCTCGTCCGGCGACAGGTTGCCGCGCGTTTTTTCGCGGAGGATGCCAAGCAGGTCGATCATCTGGCGCGCGAGCGCGGGGTCCGTGTGGCGCTTGCCCTCGTCGTCCGCAACGTCGCCCAGGAAGATCATCGCCTGGCTCGCGAGCGAAAAGACGAGCGTGTCGAAGTTGATCGGCTGCCCGCTCGCCTGGGCATGGCCCGGCGAATGTTGCGCGTAAGCGTGACGCGCCTCGGCCTCGCCCGCGCCCTCATAGGGTTCCGGACGCGTGCCGGTCCCCGCCGGCATGTCCTTGCCTTTGGGCGGCTCGGTCGGCGCGGCCGGTTTCGGTTTTTCCTCGCGTGCCGGGGACGCCACCGGTTCACCTTGTTGCGTGAATCGGCGCTTGTCCGTGACCTTCAATTCGTCTTTTTCCTTCGGGTCGGACATCGGATGGCCTCCTGGGGTTTCAGGCGTCGGTTGCGCGCGCGACCTTGACCTTCGCCGGACGGATCACCTGATCCGCAAGGCGAAAACCGGATTGAAACGTCTCGATGACGGCATCCGGTTCGAAATCGTCGGTCGGCTGGGCGAGCATCACGTCGTGCAGCGCCGGATCGAGCCTGTCGCCGCGTTCGGGACAGATCTCCGCGACGCCGATCGACTCCAACGCCGTCTGCATTTGTCGCGTCACCGCCTCGACACCCTTCCCGATCGCTTCGGCATCTGTCGCCGTGCGGGCGGCCTCCGACGCAAGACGCAGGCTATCCCAGGCCGGCAACAAGGCCAAAACGACCTTTTCGACACCGCGAGCGACGCCACGTTCATATTCGCGCGCGTTTTTCTTTTTGTAGTTGTCGAATTCCGCCATCAGGCGCTGAAGATGGTCAAGCAACTCCTGCTCCCTCGACTTCAATGCGGCGGCGTCATCGGTCGATTCGCCCTCGAGGCCTTCCTTCTCGATCGCGGCCACCTGTTCTTCCTCCGACGGCGCGTCGGACGGACCGACGTCAACCGGATGCTCATCGCGGGTATTCCCGCTTTCGTCGTACACACTCATGAAACGCTTTCCTCCTGGCCGCCGCGCTATCGCGCGCGAACGGGATGCTCTCCGTCAAACCGTCGAATCAACTCGCGGCCCGCCTCGCCGACGTCCCTGGGGACGACGATCTTGATCGTCACCAAAAGGTCGCCCGCGGGCCCGGATTTGCGTCGCACGCCCTTGCCGGCGACGCGAAACACCTGCCCGCCCTGCGTTCCGGGCGGGATGGAAATGGTTGTCGGCCCCTCGGGCGTCGGCACCGGTATCTTCGCGCCGCACACCGCCTCGGCGATGCTGATCCCCACGCTCGTGCGGAGGTGGTCGCCGTCGCGCGAAAATCGCGGGTCCGGCTTTACCCGCAGGCGGACATACAGATCGCCCGCGCCGCCCGTGCCGGCCAGCCCCTTGCCGGGCACACGGATGCGCGTTCCGTCCGTGACGCCCGCCGGAACGTTGAAGCTGATCGTCCGCGCGCCGTCGGGCCATTCGAGATTCACGGTTTTTTTCGCGCCGTGGATGGCATCGCTGAATTCGATCGCCAGTTCCGACTCGATATCGCGCCCGCGCGCCTGACGCCCCGCCCCAAAACCCGTTCGTTTTGCGCCGCGTCCACGCATGCCGCCGAAGAGCTCGTTGATGATGTCGTCGAAACCCGAGGACTGATAGGTCTGGCCGAAGCCCGAAAACGATCCCGCGCCGTGCGAGAAATCGAAATTCGAGAAATCGAACCCCTGCCCGTTTGCCGACGGCCCGCCGGCGTGTCCCCATTGGTCGTATTTTTTCCGCGCCTCGTCGTTCGACAGCACCGCGTACGCCTCGTTCAACTCCTTGAACTTGCGCTCCGCGTTTTGGTCGTTTGGATGAAAATCCGGATGGCACGCGCGCGCGAGCTTGCGATACGCGGTCTTGATGTCCTTGTCCGACGCGCCGCGCGGCACGCCGAGAACTTCGTAATAATCGCGTTTTCCGGTTTCCATTTCGTTCACAAACTCAATGGGCCCACAAGCAAAATGGCCCGCGCCGACCCCCGGCGCGGACCCGTTCCGGCTCGCGGCCGGGCGCGAAATTTTCGCTCAGCGCCCGCCGGACGCCGACTTGGACAACGTGACGCGTAAAACGCCGTTGTCGTACGAACGCTTACCCGTCCCGGCTTCGACTTGTTGCGGCAATTCCACCGAACGTACCCACTTGTCGGCGCCACGATCGACGCGGATCGCCTGCCGCGTTTCGCGATTCACCCCATCCGGCCTGGATGTCGCCGTGACGCGCACGGTCCGATCCTTCACGTCGATCTCGACGCTATCGGGATCGATGCCCGGAAACTCGATGGCAAGGATATACGCGTCGGGCGTCTCGACGACATCGCACGCGGGTTCGTCCGCGCCTCCGGCGCCGGCGGCGATACCCGCCGCGGCGGTCACACGGGCGCGGATCTTTTGCTGAAGCTCCTTGGTGAGCCCGACCAGATCCTGCGATTCCCGCGTCATGGCGTCCTCCTTGCGTTGACCGATGTTCGGCCGCCGCTCGCCCGTTATCGGCAATGCGTCAATTCTCGTCAACGATCTCCGCGTCGATGACGTCGTCGCCGTGACCCGCGCCGGCCTTGGCGCCGCCGCCCGCGCCCGGCTCCGCGCCCGGCTGCTGCTCCTGACTTGCCTTCTTGTACATGGCCTCCGCAAGCCTGTGGCTCGCGGCCTCGAGCGCGCCGAGTTTGGCGCGGATCGCCTCGACATCATCGCCCTCGAGCGCGCCGCGCACGTCGGCGATGGCCGCCGTGATTGATTCGCGTTCGGGCGCGTCGATCGCGGACTCGTTTTCCTTCAGCATCTTCTCGATCGCGTAGGCCTGCGAATCGGCCTTGTTGCGCAACTCGATTTCCTCGCGCCGCTTCTTGTCCTCGTCGGCGTGTTCCTCGGCGTCTTTCACCATATTCTTCACGTCGTCGTCGGACAGTCCCGAGCTCGCCGTGATGGTGATCTTTTGCTCCTTGCCGGTCGCCTTGTCCCTGGCCGACACGGAAACGATCCCGTTGGCGTCGATGTCGAACGTCACCTCAACCTGCGGAACGCCGCGCGGCGCCGGCGGAATGCCGACCAGGTGGAATTTGCCGAGCGTTCGGTTGTCCCGCGCCATTTCGCGCTCGCCCTGCAATACGTGAATCTCCACGCTCGTCTGGCTGTCGGCCGCGGTCGAGAAGATCTCGCTCTTGCGCGTCGGGATCGTCGTGTTGCGTTCGATGAGCCGCGTCATGACCCCGCCGAGCGTTTCGATGCCGAGCGAAAGCGGCGTCACGTCAAGCAGAAGCACGTCCTTCACGTCTCCCGCGAGCACGCCGCCCTGCACCGCCGCGCCCACCGCGACGACCTCGTCCGGGTTCACGCCCTTGTGCGGCTCGCGCGCGAACAGTTCCTTGACGTACTCCTGAACCTTGGGGATGCGCGTCGAGCCGCCGACGAGGATCACCTCGTGGATGTCCGACGGCGACATCTTCGCGTCGCGCAGCGCCTTGCGGCACGGCTCGAGCGTCTTTTCGAGCAGGTCGCCGACAAGCTGCTCGAATTTGCTGCGCGTCAGCTTGAGGTCCAGATGTTTGGGCCCCGTCGCGTCGGCGGTGACGAACGGCAGGTTGATCTGCGTCTCCATGGTGGAGGAAAGCTCGATCTTCGCTTTTTCCGCCGCCTCGCGCAGGCGTTGGTGCGCCATCGCGTCCCTGGACAGGTCGATGCCCTGGTCTTTCTTGAACTCCTGAATGATCCAGTCCACGACGCGATGGTCGAGGTTATCGCCGCCAAGGTGCGTGTCGCCGTTGGTCGACTTGACCTCCACGACATTCTCGCCGACCTCCAGGATCGACACGTCGAACGTGCCGCCGCCGAAGTCGTACACGGCGATGGTCTGGTCTTTCTTCTTGTCCATGCCGTAGGCGAGCGCCGCCGCCGTGGGCTCGTTGATGATGCGCTTGACGTCGAGCCCGGCGATCTTGCCGGCGTCCTTGGTCGCCTGTCGCTGCGCGTCGTTGAAATACGCCGGCACGGTGATGACCGCCTCGTTCACCGTCTGGCCGAGATAGTCCTCCGCCGCGCTCTTGAGCTTTTGCAGGATCATCGCGGAGATTTCGGGCGGCGAATACTGCTTGTCGCCGACCTGCACGCGGGCATCGCCGTTTTCCGTGCGGATGACCTTGTAGGAGACCATGCGGGCCTCCTCGTTCACTTCGTCGTACCGGCGGCCCATGAAGCGCTTGATCGAATAAACCGTGCGCTCCGGGTTGCTGACGGCCTGGCGCTTGGCGAGCTGCCCCACAAGCCGCTCCCCGTCTTTCGTGAACGCCACGACGGACGGCGTGACGCGCCCTCCCTCCGCGTTCGTGATGACGCGCGGCTCGTTGCCTTCCATGACGGCGACGACGGAGTTCGTCGTGCCAAGATCAATTCCAATGATTTTTCCCATGTGGGATTCTCCTATCCTGCAATCGTCATTTCATCCCCAGCCCGTTCAGGCTGCCGTAAACCTAATCACGCAAATGCGGGTGTCAACGAAAAAAACCCCGCGAATCGGCGCTTTTCGGCGCTTCGGGTGCAATCGATCCGCGTTTGCCGTCCCGCCGCGCTTCTTGTCGCGATTCGCGCCGACAGGAATGCCCCCAAAAAAGGTGAACGCGGCCGTTTTCGCGTCTCCGATCGCTATGGGGCTGCAATTCTCCGCTTTTGGAGTCATGACGGCGAAGATTCTGGATGTATTATTGCGTACACGGCGGCGGGACCGGCGAATGACGGCTTTATGCAATCGGGTGTCGATATGCGGGAGAATTTGCACGACGAACGACGAAGCGAAAGCCAGGGCGATTCGCTCCGATTGCGCGTCACGTTCCTTGGCGTCGGCTCCTGGTTTCCCGAGGCGGACAAGGCGGGGCCGGCGACGCTCGTCGAGTCCGCGGGCGGCGCGTTGCTGGTCGATTGCGGCGAAGGCGCGGTTCGGCGGCTTGTCGGGGCGAACGTGCCGATCGAGCGCGTGGACGCGATCCTCGTCACGCACACGCACCCCGACCACGTCGCCGGTCTGCTGCCGTTTTTCTTCGCTCTGCGCGTCACGAAAATGAGAACGGCGCCGATGACGATCGCGGGGCCGCCGGGAATCGCCGGGCTTGTCGCGCTGCTCCCGAAGTTCGGCGATCCCGATCTTCTCGATGAGATTCCGGCGCTCGACATCCGGGAACTTGCGCCGAATTTGGCGGTGGATATCGCGGGATGCCGCGTCACGCCGCACGCGGTTTCGCATCGCGATCCGACTTTCGGCTACCGCATCGAGTCGGGCGGCGCCGTGATCGCCTTTTCCGCCGACACCGGGCCGTGCGACGCGCTCATCGAGCTGGCGCGCGACGCGGATCTGTTCATTTGCGAAGCCGGTACGACCGGCGCGTATCCCATGCACCTGACGCCCGAGCAGGCGGGCGAGGCGGCCGCTGCCGCGAATGCGAAACGCGTGCGCCTGACGCACCTGGCGCCCGCCGCGGACCCAGACGAGTTTCTGGCCAGAGCGCGGAAGGTCTACACGGGCGATATCGACATCGCGCGGGAACTCGATGCGGTGGATCTTGGCGAATGAGACGCGGATCGTGTCGGCGCGGGGCTACCCCGTTCCTTAGGGTCGCGGTTCGGGCGTCCCTGTTCGCGGCGCTGATGCCGCGGGCCGCGCGAGGCCCTTGGCGCGCAGGAATGAAACGATCAAGTCGGCAACGAGAGCGTGGCCTTCGTCGGTGAGGTGGCAAAGGTCGGTGTGCATGTGCAGTCGGCCCGGGGTGAGAGACTCCGGTACGTCGCCGAAGGCCTCCTCGATCCTTGCGGTGATGGACGGGCGAACATCAAGCACCATCGCTCCATCGACGCTCGCGGCGACGGTTTTCATGGCCGCGAAATACGGGGCCACCTCTCGATTCCGATGGGCGTCGGGAAATGCTTGCGTGATGAACACGATTTGCCCGCCGGACTGGGCGACCCGCGTGGCCGCGTGGGTCAGATTTTCCAAAAAGTCTTCGAGGGATACGCGTGACGGTCGCGACGAATTGTCCGCGTGCGGATCGAATCCGCTCGCGGCACGCAGGCCACGCCGAAAGGTCGCGAGGATCTTCGAACGCATCAGCAGCCACTGAAACCACGTCGCATGCCGCTGATTGCGAGCATACATCCGCCGGTCGGCGGCGAATCCGCGCCCGATGTCGTTGAATCCGTGGCAGAAAAACACGAGGCGCGCGGGTTTGCGGGTAAACGCGCGGTCCAGCAAATGAGCGGACTGGAATGACGTGAAACCGACGGTACCGAAGTTGACCACCGACCACCCGGGGAGCCGTTCGTCGACCATGCGGCTGAAGTTCGTCGTGGCCCCGCAGCAGTCGGTGACGATCGATCCTCCGAACGTGTAAATCAGGGAATCCGCCGGTGTTTGATCGGCGACGCGCCATTGGGACGCGTACCGGTCTCGAGGCACCCAAAACAATTCACGATCCTCCCGGTATCCCGAGTCGCCGCGCTCTCGATAGAAATAGGTGTCATCGGCTCCCTGAAAAATCACGCGCAACGCAAACTCCAGCATGAACACGACTCCGGCGAGGATGAGCCATCCGCGTCGCCGGCGGGCCGTGGGCGTTTCGAGCGAGGCGCCGATCACGAAGCTCCGGGCGAGGAATTCGTCGGCGTCGCCGGCCGCGCGTAGCCCTTGGCGCGCAAGAACGAGACGATCAAGTCGGCAACGAGAGCGTGGCCTTCGTCGGTGAGGTGGCAATAGTCGGTGTGCACGGCCAGCCGATTGAAATCGTAAAGCTCGGGCACCGCGCCGAATTTCTCCACGATCCGCGCCTCGATCACCGGGCGCACGTCCATGAATTCCACGCGATCCATCGCCTCGGCGATCCGCCGCATTTCCTTGAAATAAGGCTCGGCGGCGCGATTGGAATAGGCGTCCGCGTACCCCTGCGTGACAAAGACGACCCGTCCGCCGAACCGTGTGGCGTGTTTGGCGGCGCCGGCGAGGTTTTCCCAATATTCCGCGGGCGTCACGCGCGCCGGCCGCGGATCGCCGGCGTAGGGATCAAACCCGCGCGCGGCGCGAATCCCGCGACGCAGCAACGCCAGGGTTTTCAAACGCATGAGAAACCACTGGGCCTTTGTCGAGAACCGCTGATTGCGAATCCACATTTCCTTGTCGGTATGGTAGGCGGGCCCCATGTCGTTGAACGCGTGGCAAAACAACGTGACGCGCGCCGGCTTGCGTTTGAACGCGCGTTCAAGCAGGCGGCGCGACTGAAACGACGTAAATCCCGCGGTGGCCATATTCGCCACGCGAAAGTCCGGCAGCTTTTCGTCGACGATCCGGCTGAAATTCGTGGTGGCCCCGCAGCATTCCGTGGCGATCGACCCGCCGAACGTGTAGATCAGATTCGCGGCGGGCGTCGCGTCGACAACGCTCCATTGCGACGCATAACGATCTCCGGGCACCCAGAACAGTTCGCGGTCCTCGACGTAATTGTCGTCGCCGGGACGGCGATAGAAATACGTCTCGTCCTGAACGGGAAAGACGAAACGCAACACGATCTCCAGAAAAACGACGCACCCGGCGAGAATCAACAGGTTTCGGCGGTTGCGCCAAATGCGGTGAAAAAACGACGGACGGCTCATGAAATCCCGGGGAAGTGGCGCGCCATTATCGCCGCGCCTCGCGCCGCGGGCAATTGATCCGGCGCGCGGCCCGCGCTTTCTTTCCGCGTACGGGAAAAGCGCCTAGACTCGCGCGCCATGTCGCTTAGGATCGTGCATCGTTACGTCGGGCGCGAGGTGCTCGTTCCGTTTATCCTCGGCGTCGTGATTTTCACCTTCGTCCTTCTCATGTTCCAGATCCTGAAGATCACGGAGATGGTCGTGCAATACGGCATCGCCGTGACCGACGTGTTCCTTGTCCTTGTTTACATCCTGCCTCCGTTTTTCGTCTTTACGTTGCCGATGGCGTACCTCCTCGCCGTGATCCTGGCGGTCGGGCGAATGTCGTCCGACTCCGAACTCGTGGCCCTCAAGGCCGCGGGCGTGAGCCTGACGCGCATCTATCCGCCCATTCTCGCGCTGTCGCTCGCGGTCGGCGCGGCGACGGCCGTCATGACGCTGAAGGCCGAATCCTGGGGGAAGGAACGATTCCGCGAGATGCTGATCGAAACCGGCCGCAAGCACGCGACGCTCGGCATTGCCGCGGGCGTGTTTCAGGATCGGTTCGAGGATTTCGTCATCTACGTCGAGGAGGTGGACAAAAAGAAGAACGAACTCGACGGCATCTTCATCTTCGACGAACGCATCCCGGAAGCGCCGAACATCATCGTTGCGCGCAAGGGGCGCGTCGCCGCGGCCGAGGACAAGGAGGCGACGCTCGTCATCCGCCTGACGGACGGCGCGGTCCATCGCACGATGAAGGATCCACGCGCCTACGAGCAGGCGACCTTCTCGAAGTACGATGTCGCGATCGACGTGTCGCGATCGTTTTCCGCCGACGCGCCCGAGCGGTCGTATCTCGAAATGTCGGTCGGCGACCTGAAAGAGCACGTCGCCCGGCTTCGTCAAGAAGGCGAGGACGAGCGCGAAATGCGCCGCGCCTGGGTGGAGTATCACCGCCGGTTCGCGTTTCCGTTCGCGTGCGTCGTGTTCGGGCTTATCGGCATGCCGCTTGGCGTCGTGCCGCCCCGCTCGGGCCGCGGGCAGGGGTTCACGTTCGCCATCGTCGCGCTTTGCCTCTACTACCTCATGTTCCGCGTCGGCGAGAATCTCGGATGGAAAGCCGTGGTGCATCCGTTTGTCGCGATGTGGGCGCCGAACGCGCTGTTTGCCGCGATCGGTTTTTATCTGCTCTGGCGAAAAAGCGAGGATCGCGAGGTGTGGTTCCTGGCCGCCATCGTGCGCGCCGCCGCGCGGGTGCGCGGTCTGTTTCGCCGCCGGGCCGGCACGCGGCCGGAGCGCTGATGCGCCTTCGCGTGCTCGATCGCTACATCGGCGCGCAATTCGCGCGCATGTTCGCGCTTTGCCTTTCGGGTTTTGTCGTCATCTACATCGTCGTCGATTTCATCGAGCGGTCGAGCCAGATTTTCAAGAGCGATCCCCCCCTTACGGCGGTGGCTCTCTATTTCCTCTACAAGATGCCGCTGATTCTTTTTCAGATCGTGCCCGTGGCGTGCCTGCTCGGCGCGCTGCTTTCGCTCATCGGCCTTGCGCGCGGCAGCGAGATCACCGCGATCAAGGCCGGCGGCGTGCCGATCCTGCGCGCCTGCGCGCCGATTCTCGCACTGTCCGCGTTGATTTCCGGCGGCGCGTTCCTGATCAACGAATACGTCGTGCCGCGCGCGAACGAGACGCGCGAATACATCTACAAGGTGCAAATCAAAAAACAGGTCTGGCGCGTCAAATACCGCAAGCAGAACGTCTATTACAAAAGCGGGGAGACCATCTATTCGTTCGGCCTGTTTGTCCCGGAACAGGGCAAGATCAGCGACGTGCGCCTGTATCGCTTCGACGAAAATTTTCACCTGGCCGAGCGCGCGATCGCCGAAACGGCGCGCTACGCGGGCGATCACTGGGAGCTGGTGTCCGGTGTTGCGTGGCGATTCGCGGAAGGCCGCATCGCGTCGTCCACCCCGTTCGAGACGCTTGCGATCGATCTCGACGAAACGCCCGAGGAGATGAAGATCTATCAGAAAGACCCCGAGACGATGAGCTACCGCGAACTGGCCGCGCTTGTCGGCGAGTTGGAGGAAAAGGGTTACGACACCACGTCCTATCGCGTGGACATGCAGGGCAAGCTCGCGTTTCCGCTCGTGCCCGTCATCATGGCGATGCTCAGCGTGCCGTTCGCCGTGCGGATCGGCCGTTCCGGCGGCATCGCGCTTGGAGTCGGCATCGCCGTCGTCATCGGCGTCGTTTACTGGATCGTGCTCGGCCTTGGCCTTGCGCTCGGCAAATCCGGCGCCCTGCCGCCTGTCGCCGCCGCCTGGGGCAGCCACGTGATATTCGGACTTGGGGGATTGGTGGGACTGGTGAAAGTCAGGCAGTAGGCAATATTGTAGATTGAAGATCGAGGATTGAAGAATTCACGCTCGCGTTCCGTTCAATCTTCAATCTTCGATTTTCGATCCTCGATCTCCTTTACCCGCTTCCACCTTCGGTGCAGCCAGAACCAGTGCTCCGGATTCTCGAGGATCGCCGCGTCCAGGCGTTCGACGTACGCCTGCGTGTTGAGCCGCCGCTCCTCGTCGGGGTCGTCATGCGTGATGTACGGGATGGGCGGCTGGGCGACCAGGCGGTAGCGCGCGGGGCCGACGCGATACGCCCAGCCCGGAACGACCGTCGCTCCGGAATCGCGCGCAAGCCCGGCGGCGGACTTGTTTGTCGCGGTCAGGCGTCCCATGACGTTGACGTAAATCGCGTAGCGCTCGCGCATGCTCTGATCGAGCACCATCGTCACAAGCTCGTTGCGGCCAAGCCGCGTCAGAATTTCCTGGCGTGTGTCCTTGGGGCCGACCGTATCGAAACGCATGCGCCGGCGCGATTCGATAAACCAGTTGTTGACGACGGGATTCTTGATGTTTTTGCCGACGAGCGTAATCGGCGCGTCGAGCTCGTGCGCGGCCTTGCCCATCGCGATATCGAGGATGCCAAAGTGCATGCCGATGCCGAGAACGCCGCGCCCCCTGGCGATTCCGTCGCGCAGATGTTCCATCCCCTCCGCCTCGAAGCGGTCGCGAAAAAACGCCGCGTCCATGAGGTCGGTGCGGAAATAGAGCACGATGAGACGGCCGAGGTTTTCGTACACCGCGCGGCAGATCGCGGCGAGCTCGGCGTCGTCTTTTCGATGGCCCTCGGGCGTCGTATCGGAGGCGAATACCAGGTGAAGATTGTCCATGACGACGCGCTTGCGGATGCCGACCCGCCACATAAGCCGGCCGATCCGCTCGCCCCAGATCTCGGAGCGCTCCCACGACGGCCGCGTGAAAATCCACGTGAAGATGGCGATCACGATACGCACGCGCCCTTGCTACCACGAAAGCGGACTTGAACCACAGAGAACACGGAGAACACGGAGAAAAAAATTTGCGTGGGCCTCTGTGTCCTTCGTGTTCTCTGTGGTGAATGCATTTTTTTCGCGTTACAACGGACGCATGCATCACGTCTCGAAACTCGCCGTCGCCACGCCGCCGTTCTACGTGATGGAGGTACTCGAGCGCGCGCAGGAGCTCGAAAACGCGGGTGTCGACATCGTGCACATGGAGGTCGGCGAGCCGGATTTCGATTCGCCCGCCGCCGCGCGTAAGGCCGGCGCCGCCGCGATCGACACAAGCGACACGCACTACACGCATAGCCTCGGTAAGCCCGAACTGCGCGAGGCGATCGCCGCGTGGCATCGAAATCAATACGGCGTGGCGGTCGATCCGGAGTGCGTTCTGGTGACGGTGGGCACGTCGGCGGCGCTGCTTTTGACGTTCCTTGCGATCGGCGATCCGGGCGACGAGGTCATCATCCCGGACCCCTACTACGCCTGCTATCCGAACATCATCGCCGCCGCGGGCGCGGTGCCGGTGCGCGTGCCGATCCGCGAGGAAGACGGCTTCGCGCTCGACCCGGACGCGGTACGCGGCGCGATCACCAAACGCACGCGCGCGCTGCTGATCAACTCCCCCGCGAACCCCACGGGCGCGGTCATGCCGCGCGAGGCGATCGCCGCGCTCGCCGAGCTGCCCGTCCCAGTCGTGTCCGACGAGATCTACCACGGGCTGACCTATAAGCACCGCGCGGCGTCGCTTGGCGAGTTCACGCAAGACGGCATCGTCATCAACGGATTCTCGAAGCTGTTCGCGATGACTGGCTGGCGGCTCGGTTACGCGATCGTTCCACATGATCTCGTGCGCCCGATGCGCAATCTCCAGCAGAATTTTTTCATCAGCGCGCCAAGCTTCGCGCAGACGGCGGCGAATGCCGCCCTGACGCACGCCGCCGTCGACGTCGAGCGCATGCGCGTCTTCTACGACGAGCGCCGGCGCGCGGTGCTGGCGGGGCTCGCGAAGCTTGGGCTTGCGCCGAAGGTGGAGCCGACCGGCGCGTTTTATGTCTTCGTGGACGTGCGCGAGCTGTGCCGCGCGACGGGATTCAACTCGCTCGCGCTCGCGTTCGACATCCTCGAACGCGCGCACGTCGCCGTGACGCCCGGCACGGATTTCGGTCCCGGCGGCGAGGGGTACATCCGCTTAAGCTATGCGAATCACCTGGATCGGTTGATGGAGGGGTTGCGTCGGCTGGGCGGGTATATCGCGGAGCGCGGTTAGCGGCGGGAGCGCCGAACTCCAACTCGGCTGCGGGTGGTTCTTCCGAGAGGTCCGCTCGCCAATACGATAGGGGCGGCCGCTTGCCCACGCGCGCGACTCCGTCAACACCGGGCGACGCGGGATGGCCTGCGTCACTAGTCACTCGTAATTCGTCACGAACCCACCGTATCGTCGTCTCCCGTGTCATCATCGAGCGTGTCGTCATCCGCGGTGTCGTCATCCGCGGTATCGTCATCGGCCGTGTCGTCATCGGAAGTGTCGTCATCGAGCGAATCGTCGTCCGCGGTGTCGTCATCGTCGAGCGACGCGCCCGCCGGCCAGACGGCGACGGCATTCAGGCGCCGGCCCGGGGTGTCACCCTCGTACGGCTCCATCAGCACCCAGCCGTTCGGCTCGCGAATCAGCGTAAGCAGGTCGTCGGACGTGTCGTCATAACCCACCGCGAATCCTTCGCGCCGCGAGATGAAGCCGAGGTCGTTGATGCGCCAATCCGCGCCTTTGCTGCCAGGCAGCGGTATCTCCGTCCACGCCGGTTGCTCGTATGCGTACAGCACCGACCGGACGCACTTGCCGACCATGAACGTGGCGAGCGCGATGGATTCGAAGCGATGCACTTCCTGCACCGGGCAGTCGCTCGCGGGGAGTTCGAACGGCATGTAGCCGCCCAGCCCGTCCTCCACCATCACGAATCCGAAGCGGTTGATGCCGTCGCTGCGCCAGCCGCCAAGCAGGATGCGCCCGTCGAACAACCGGCCGATGGCGTTGTATGTGAGGAAATTCGTCGGATCGAACGCATAGACCTGCACCGACGCGGGTGCGACCCCGCCGGCCATGTACAGGTAAGCGGAGAGGTTCACGGTGACGAGCAGGATGACGCCCTCGTCCGAGAGCATCGCGTCGCGAATGAAAACGCCGTCGGAGGTCAGACTCGACAGGTCGTCGCGCGTCCAGATTCCGTCGAGCCCGCGCGTGACCAGCACGCCGCCGGAATCGACGCCGCGGTTACCGAACGCGAACACGCGGCCGTCCGGGTGGATCAGGATGCGGCGGACATCGAGGTCCGGCTCGATCGGCGCCGCGGCGCCGGTCCATTCGCCGTCTTCGTATTGCAGGATGCGCCCGACGCCGGCCGCGAACCCGAAATCCGGGCCGCGAAAATCGATTGTCGAAAGCGGCAGGGCCTCGGCGGGCACGTCGCCGTCCGGGCTCCATCGGCCGTTCTTGTATCGGCCCGCGTCGTCGCCGACGGCGATCGCCTCGATGGTCTTGATGCTTTCGGTGGGAAGTTCGTCGTCGTCATCGTCGTCGTCGTCATCGTCGTCGTCATCATCGTCGCCCGGAACGCACGCGAACCCGACGACAAGCGCGAACACGGCGGCGGTGCAAAACAACGCGAGCATGAGCCTTGCATTCATGACGCTCTCCACGCTCCGTTCCCGGGAAAGGGAGGAGTCGTTTTCGTGGTTCAACCTGGTAAATTCAATTTCGCCGGGCTCCGTTGGCCCCGTGGCGAATGCCGCTGTCAATTTTTCTTGCGGCCGGCGGCAGGTTCATACGTATCGGCGTTTCCGCGCCAATATCTTACACGTGGATGCCCGCCTGTAAATTCCGCCGGCGCGGCGCGCGAAAGTTGGCCTTTTTGGCGGGTCCGTCCGGGCTGTTTGCCCGCGCGCCGGACGCGATTTTTCGTTGACATCGGCGGGCGGGTCGCTTACGTTGCCGCGCGAATTTTCGCCGTTTTCCGGATAGGCGCGCATGAAACTTTCCCTGGCCCTTTTGGCCGTCACGCAGCCGTTGGATTCCACCGGCCCGTCCGCGTTCAACATCGTCGAGGTGATCAAGAACGCGGGCCCGGTGGTGACATTCGTCATGCTGCTGCTCCTGGTTTTTTCCGTCACGAGCTGGGCGATCATCTTCCTGAAGGGGCTGACCCTGCGGAAAGCCGCCCGCGAGTCGGAGGTCTTCCTCAAGCTCTTCTGGGAGTCCCGCCAGCTTGACGAGATCTACCGGGCTTCGCGCGACCTGACGCTGACGCCGCTTGGCGAGCTGTACCGCGCGGGCTACCGCGAGCTCGAGCGTTTCCGCGACACCGGGCAGCAAACCGAAATCACCATGACCGCGGGCACATCGCCAAAAGGCGGCGTCACGAAAAAAGAGGCCGCGCGCGAGAACATCGCCCGCGCGCTGCGCCGCACCACGGTCGCCGAAATCACGCGCCTGGAGCGCGCGATTCCGTTTCTGGCCACGTGCGGCAATACGTCGCCGTTCATCGGCCTTTTCGGCACGGTCTGGGGCATCATGATCAGTTTCCACGACATCGGGCAAAAAGGCTCCGCGAGCCTGACCGTCGTCGCGCCCGGCATCTCCGAGGCGCTCGTCGCGACCGCCATCGGCCTTTTCGCGGCGATCCCCGCCGTCATTTTTTTCAACCATTTCAACAACAAGATCCGCGTCCTGGAAGGCGAAATGGACGCCTTCACGGCGGACTTCCTGAATATCATCGACCGGCATATCCTTTAGGCTGGTGTGAAGGCGCGGAACCGAGTCGATTCGTTCGGCGTCCATTGGTTAATGAATGGGGAATTGGGAATGCGGAATGCGGAATGAATCGCAATCGGGAAAATTTTCCTGAAAGGTCGCACGTCGTGACTCTCTTTTCTCTTTCCTCTTTTCTGTTTTCTGGTGTCCGATGGGCATGAGCGTCGGATCCAGCGGCCGGCGCCGCGACATGATGAGTGACATCAACGTGACGCCGATGGTCGACGTCATGCTGGTGCTGCTCGTGATCTTCATGGTTACCGCGCCACTCATGCAGGAAGGCATCGGCGTCAATCTCCCCGCGGCGGAAGGCAAGAAGATCGAGTCCGCGGAGGAAGACGTGCGCCTGTCGATTGACGCCGAGGGGCGGATATTCATCGGCAAGACGCCTATCGCCAGGGAAGCGCTGCGCGAGGAACTCCGCAAGCTGTACGAGGGCAAGGCCGAAAAACGCATCTTCGTCGAGGCCGACACGGCCGTCGATTACGGCGTCGTGGTGGCGGCGATCGCCGAGGCCAAAGCCGCGGGCGTCGAGCAGCTCGGCCTGAAAACCCTGCCCAAGGGGAACGCGGGCCCGTAAGGGCCGCGCGACGCGCGCGATGACCTACCGCCTGGCCGCCGTCCCGCGCTACAACCCGCCGCGCCCCGATCCGTTCGGCCGCCTTTTCGGCGCGATGTGGTTCGCGTCGATCCTCACTCACGTCGGGTTTTTCGTGGCGTATGCGATCTTCGTCGCGGTTACGGTCGGAAACGCGCCGCCTCCCCCGCCCGATCAACCGCTCGTGTTCGATCTTGCGGACCTGCCCAAGGGGCGATCGGTCGGCGCGGATCCGGTGCCGGAAGTGCGCAAGACCGCGCTCAACCCGTTCGAGCGCGAGGTCAAACAGACCGCGACGAAAACCGAGGACATGCCGGAAAACGTCGCGCCCAAACCCAAGGTGAAATCGACCGTCAAGCAGCGATCCGCCAAAACCCGCGTCCAGGAGGAACTCGCCCGAAAACGCATCGAGGATTTGCGGCGCAAGGCTCAGGCCGGCGGCGGCGGCGAAGGCGAAGCCGGCACGCGCCCGTCGATCGAAAAGCTCTATCTCGCGGGCGTTCGCGAAAAAATCCGCTCGCGCTGGAAACTGCCGCCCGGAATGCCGGCGGAGCTTCGCGACAAAAGCATCCCCGCCACGGTGAAGATCGACGCGGCCGGCAACCTCATCGGCGTCGCGATCAAGTCGTCCGGCGACCCTTCGCTCGACGCGAGCATTCGCCAGGCGGTGTCAAACGCCGTGCCATTCTCCCGCCCGCCGTCGGAGCTGCACGGAAAACTGGCCGGCGGCATCTCGTTCACGTTCAAGCCGAAAGAAGCAAACTGACGCGCGCCCGCCAGGCGATTGGGCGCCGGTTTACAACGCGCGCAAAAACCTCAAAATGCGCGCGCGACGATCGAACCGGGAGACATGATGCCCTTAAGATTGCGGACCGCCTCGCCCCCGCCGGCCACGGTCCACGTCATAATCGCGATTTTCCTTAGTCTTTTCATGGCGTTATCCGCCGCACCGGCCTTGGCCCAGACGACACCGCCTCCAGAGGGCGGCCCGCCGCCGGCGCCCGGATCCGGCACGGAAGGCGGCCCGGTCGAAGGCGGCGTCATCACGCCGTCCAAGATCTATGGCACGACGATCCAGAAGATTTCCATGGCGATCCCCGAGTTTTTCGCCGAGTCGGAAACGGGTTTCGACGATCTGTCGCATAAACTCGCGGACCTTCTGACCGAAGACATGGAGATGAGCGGCGAATTCGAGGTCGCCGACCGCGCACGCTACCTGGAAGACCCCCGCAGCGCGGGCGTGAAGCCGGGCAGTTTCTCGTTTAGCGACTGGAAGATCATCGGCGTCGAATACCTCATCAAGGGCTCGTACAAGCGCGCGGGCGAAAGCCTGACGATCACCGCGCGGCTATACAACGTCGGTACCGAGAGCCTGGTCATGGGCAAGGAGTATTCCGGCAAGGCGGACGACTACTACCGCATGATCCACCTGTTCGCGAATGAGGTTCTGCTTTCGCTGTTCGGCAACAAGGGCTTTTTCGGCTCGCGCCTCGCCTACGTTTCGGGCACCAAGAACCAGCGCGAGGTGTACGTCGTCGATCTGGATGGACGCAATCGCCGTCGCCTGACGAACCTCGGCGTGTTGGCCATGACACCCCGATGGAGCCCGGACGGCAAGTCGATCGTGTTTGCGGCGTCGAGCGATGTGACGCAACCGTCGCTATACATCGTTGACGTAGAATCCGGAAAGGCGAAAAAAATCTACGGCATCGACCAGGGCGTCGTGCTGACGCCGGATTTTTCGCCGTCGGGCACGCGCATCGCGGCGGGAATATCGCTCGGCGTTTCGACCGACGTGTACGAGATGGACGTCAACGGCGGCAACCTGAAAAACCTGACGAAAAACTGGTCGATCGACCTTTATCCGACTTACAGCCCCGACGGGCAAAACATGCTGTTCGTGTCGGATCGCCCCGGCTCCCCGCAGGTCTATCGCATGGGGGCCGACGGATCGAACCCGGTGCGCATCAGCTTTTTCGGCGGGTACAACCAGTCGCCCGCCTGGTCGCCCAAAGGCAACAAGATCGCGTACGCCGCGCGCGAATACTGGCACTACACGATCTACGTCATCGACGAATACGGCGGCGAGCCGTACGCGCTCACCGCGGACATGAAGCCCAACTGCGAATACCCGTCGTTCTCGCCGGACGGGCGCGCGCTTGTGTTTTCGTGCGAGACGGACACCGGCCGCGCGCTGTTCATCCGCACGGTCAACGACACGTTCACGAAACCGATCACAAAAGGCACGTCGTTCGATGCGAGCCCCGACTGGAGCCCGCTGCCGGAGGATTGAGATGACCGCCCGAATGAACGTTTCTCGTCTTTTTGCCGTCGTCCTGGCCCTTGTTCTGGCGTCGGGCTGCATCACGACGCAGGCCGACAAGCAGCGCCAGTCCGAGATCGAGCGCGAGCTCGCCGAGGTCAAGCGCGTCGCGCAGGACACCAAGGATGTGCTCGACCGCAACATCGGCCAGATCGCCGAGCAGCAGGTCTACTTCGACAACATGCAGCAGGAGTTCGGAGCGATGAAGGGCGCGTTCGACGAAGCCCAGTTCGCCAAGGAGCGCCAGGCGAAGGAATACGACACGCTGCGAAAGTATCTGGACCTGCAATTCGAAAAGATCGACAAGCGGCTCACTGAACTCGAGCGCAAGGCGGGGATCGCGCCGGGACCGGCGATCGCCTCGGTTCCGGCGAGCCCGGGCGGCCTGATCGTCAAGGACAAACCCGAAAAAGACCAGTTCGAGGAGGCGGTGCTCTCGTTCAAAAAGTCCCGTTTTGGCGAAGCGCAGAAAAAATTCGAGGATTTTCTAAAAAAGTTTCCGCAGTCGGAACACGCGCCCGAGGCGCAATTCTACGTCGGCGAGAGCCTTTTTAGGCAGAACAAATATTCGGACGCGATCCTCGCCTACGACGAGGTCGTGACGCGGTGGGCCAAGAGCAAACAAGCCCCGAAAGCGGCGCTGAATCAGGCGATGGCCTTTGAAAAGATGGGGCAGAAATTTGATGCAAAACTCTTCTATGAGAAGGTCATGTCGGACTATCCGGGCACCGAGGAAGCCAAGATAGCGGCGAAAAAGCTTCAGTTGTTGAAGAAGTAATTCGCGGTAAAAAGCCCGCAAAAAGACGCGATTTCTGGTTGACAATGCGAAAATCCCTGTGCTAATGGTGCGGCCAAGCTCAGTCAGGCTCTGTGAATTCGACTCTGTGTATGGGAACCGGTCCGTAACGACCCACGACTCCATTCGGCCCGAGACGGCCGCATTCCAAAGGGAACCCAGAAGGAGGTTTTTTGTATGAAGAAATTTGCCCCGCTCATTCTTGTCCTCGCGGTCGCGCTCTTCGCGTCGGCCTGTGGACAGGAAAAGCCTGAGGCGGAGCTCGCGGCGGCCAAGGCGGCCGTTGCCGATGCTCAGGCTTCCGGCGCCGCACAGAACTGCCCCGACAAGCTCAAGGCCGCCGAGGATGAGCTGGCCAAGGGCGAAGCCCAGTACGCCGCCGAGGAGTACGATGCCGCGAAGGTGTCGTTCGCCGAGACGATCAAGCTGGCGGAAATCGCGAAGAATTGCCCGCCTCCGCCGCCGCCGCCGCCGCCGCCGACGCCGAAGCCCGTGCTGAAGCAAGCGCCGGCCACGCTGCCGAACGTGTACTTCGACTACGACAAGTACAACATCCGTCCCGACCAGGTCGAAAAGGCCAAGCAGAACGCCGCGCAGATCAAGAGCGACCATGCCGGCACCAAGATCATGCTTGTCGGTCACTGCGACGAGCGCGGCACGGATGAGTACAACATGGCGCTCGGTATGCGCCGCGCCAAGTCGGTCCAGAACTTCCTGACCAACATGGGCGTCGCCGCGAACGACCTGTTCGTGAAGTCCATGGGCGAGTCGCAGCCGCTCGATCCGGCCCACAACGAGGCCGCCTGGGCGAAGAATCGCCGCGTCGAGTTCAAGTTCTAGTCGACTAAAAAACCTGACCGCCAAAAAGCGGGGCTCTTCGGAGCCCCGCTTTTTTTTCAGGCCGGATAGACCGGAAGTCTGAACGGGCATCGCGACGGACTTCGTGCCCCTGCCCGAATGGACAAAATGGATATGATGGACTGGATGGACATGATGGACCCCGGCGAACGGGCGTTTGCGATTTGCGATGACTTTTCAGACTTCCAGACTATTCCCGCGATGACCTTCCAGGCTTCCCGTCTTGCCGCCTTCCTAAAACATCCGCTGGGCCTGCTTCTTGTCGAACGGCTTGCGTTCGCGGGGCTGCCAGTACGTTTCGCGCTCCGGGTGAGGATAGCGATCGAGCAGGTCCTTGCGGGCAAGCCGAAAAAACAGCCCGTACGGCGTCATGACGAAGACGAAAAAGAGCGTCAGCACGATGCGCGTGACGACAAACGACATCTTGTCCGCGAAAAACATCCCGCCCTTGTAGATCGGCCGCATCACCGGCGGCGCGGCGAAACCGAGAATCGCCGCCACCACGCCAAGCCCGATGAGCGGGTAGGAAATCGGCGCGCCGTGATACGCGCGCAGTCCGCCGACCAGCGCAAGGATGCACCCCAGCGTCAGCGAGAACTTCCAGATATCACCGGGCCTCTCCTTGCGTTTCATGGCATCAGTCCGGCGGAAATTCCTGCCGCCAGTCGTGCGTTTCCTCGACCTTCGGCTGGGAGGTCTTTTCCAAAAGCAGCGAGCCCATGACGAGCAGGTCCATCTCGGTACGCATGAAGCAGCGGTAGGCGTCCTCCGGTTTTTCCACGATCGGCTCGCCGCGCACGTTGAAGCTGGTGTTCACGAGCACGGGCACGCCCGTCTGGTCCGCGAACGCCGCGATGAGGTCGTAGAAAAGCTCGTTGTCCTCACGGGCGACCGTCTGCACGCGCGCGGAGCCATCGACGTGCGTCACGGCGGGAATCGACGAGCGCGGCGTGTTGAGAAGATCGAGCCCCGTGCGCTTCTTCTCCTCGTCGGTAAGCGCCTTGCGATGCTCGCCGCGCACATCGGCGACAAGCAGCATGTAGGGCGATTCGCACGCAAGGTCGAACCACTGACCCGCGCGGTCGGCCAGGACCGCGGGCGCAAAGGGACGGAACGACTCGCGGTACTTGATCTTCAGATTCATGACGCGCTGCATCGCCGGCGAGCGCGGATCGCCGAGGATCGACCGCCCCCCGAGCGCGCGCGGGCCGTACTCCATGCGCCCCTGAAACCAGCCGACCACCTGTTCATTCGCCAGGCGCTCGGCCGTCTCGCGCAAAAGCTTGTCGCGCGACAGGCGCCGGTAAGGCGCGCCGATGCCGTCGAGGTACGCCGCGATGGCGTCGTCATCGTACGCGGGGCCAAGATACGAGCCGCCCTGCGTGCCCCGGGGGCGCGGCGTGCGGGGCGCGCCGTGGTATCGGTGCCAAGCCCACAGCGCCGCGCCAAGCGCCCCGCCCGCGTCGCCGGACGCAGGTTGCACCCAGATGGCATCAAAGGTCCCTTCGCGCAGCAGCTTCCCGTTCGCGACGCAGTTGAGCGCCACGCCGCCGGCCATGCAAAGGCGCGTCATGCCCGTTTCGCGCCGCACGTGCCGCGCGGCCTTGGAGACGACCTCCTCGGTCACCGCCTGGACGGACGCGGCGATGTCCATGTAACGCGGATCGGTCGGGCTCTCGGGCTTTCGCGGCGGCCCGTCGAACAGCGCGTCGAATTTTTTCCCGGTCATGCGCGTGCCGACGATGTAGGTGAAATACTCCGGGTTCAGGCGAAACGAGCCGTCGTCCTTGATGTCGATGAGACGGTCGCGGATGCGGTCGGCGTATTTCGGCTCGCCGTAGGGCGCAAGGCCCATCAGCTTGTATTCGCCGGAGTTGACGCGAAATCCGCAATACGCCGTGAAGGCGGAGTACAAAAGGCCCAGCGAGTGCGGGAAGCGAATCTGGGCGAGGATCTCGATGTCGTTGCCGCGGCCGATGCCGAAGCTCGTCGTCGTCCATTCGCCGATGGCGTCCATCGTCAGGAACGCCGCCTCGTCAAACGGTGACGGATAAAACGCGGACGCCGCGTGCGATTCGTGGTGCTCCGGGAAAACGATCGTCCCCTTGTACCCGAGTTCGCGCTCCGCGATGCCGTGGATGTGCAGTTTCTGGCGAACCCAAAGCGGCATCGCGTGCAGGAATAACCGATATCCGCGCGGCGCGTCGTTGAGAAAGCTTTTCAAAAGCCTTTCGAATTTCCTGAACGGCTTGTCGTAGAAAGCGACAAGGTCGAGATCCCCGGCCTTGATGCCCGCCTGCGCGAGGACCGCGTCGATGGCGTGCTCCGGCCATCCCTCGTCGTGCTTGACGCGGGTGAAGCGCTCCTCCTGCGCGGCGGCCACGATCTCGCCGTCGACGACAAGCGCCGCCGCCGAATCGTGATAGAACGCGCTGATTCCGAGGATGTTCATCGACGCTCCCGCGAAGGGCTCAACCGGATATCACGCGGCCGGATTGCCGGTCAAACATTCACGGCGGCGCCGCCGGACGCCGCGTGGCGCTCCATCAGCGGCAGCGTGAAGTGGAAGATGGCACCCCCGCCGGGCGCCGTTGCAAACCAGATGCGCCCGCCGTGTCCCTCGACGATCTCCCGCGCGATCGCCATGCCGAGCCCGCGGCCGCCGGGGGTGTCTTTTGTGGACGGGTCAAGCGTCTCGTATTTTTCGAAGACACGATCCTCGATGGCCGGCGGAATGCCCGGCCCGGTGTCTTTTACAAAGACGTGCGCCACTTCGCGCCGCTCGTCGCCGTCTCTCCTGACGCCCGCGCCAAGCACGACGCGCCCGCCCGCGGGCGTGAACCGGATGGCGTTGTCGAGCAGGTTTGTGACCGCCTGCGCCAGCCGGTCCGCGTCGGCCGGAACGCTCGCCAACCGTTCGTCATCATCGATTTCCATGTCGAGCGTCACGCCCTTGGCTTCGGCGATCGGCGCCGCCGCGCGCACCGCGTGACGCAGCCGGGCCCGCAGATCGACGGGCCTCTCGCGTCCCACGGCCGCGGGCGACGGCCGCGCGGGGTCGAGCACTTCGTTGATGAGGCGCGTCAGCCGCTGCGCCTCCTCTTGGATGATGTGGATGAACCCCGTCCGCTTTTCCGGGCTGAACGGCAGGTTCGAAAGCAGGGCCTCGGAGCTTGCGACGATCGAAGTCAGCGGCGTTTTCAATTCGTGGCGAACCATCGACAACAGCTCGTCGGTGTCGCGATCGAGCTGCGCCAGGCTCCCGGCCGCCTCTTCCAGCCGCCGTTGCTGGAGCCGCTGGGAATCCTCCGGCGGCAGGTCCGGCTCGTCGAGCGCTTGCGACGCGCGCTCCATCCGCGCCTTGAACTCCTCGAGATTGCCGCGCAGGTGCGCGATCGTCGTCGCCATCGTGTTGAAGCGCCGGGCAAGATCGCCAAGCTCGTCGCCCGAATCCCGCGAGAGCCGCGCCAGATCGGTGTCGTCGGGGATCGGGTGGATCGCATCGGAAATCCGCTCGCCCGTGTCCATGTCCGACATCGCTTTGGCCAGCCGCTCGATGGGCTCACTCATACGGCCCGCTAGCCGGCGCGACAAAACCAGCAACACAATGGTGAGGCCCAGCAACAGGCCGACGCCCGTCGCCGCCATATTCCAGAGCATTTCGCGGTGACGCATCGACGCGATGGCCTGCACGTGATCCGCGAATTGCTTTCCGCGCGCGTCGGCCGGATCGCGCGCCAGCGCGCTTTCAGCGCGCGTCACGGCCGTGTCGATGCCGTGCAGCACGTCGTCGGCCATCTCGTTCATAAGGTGCGTCGCGGTCACCCAGGTCACGGCCGCGGGCAGCACGGATAACGCGAACAACAGGAACAACAGCTTCGCGCGAAGCGTCAGTCCGAATCGTCCGCGCCGTCCCGGCACGATCAAAGCTCCAGCGTCTCGTTGGTCCGCGGAAAGACGATGCGCGCGTCCGGCGCGCACGCGGCGATTGCCCGCGCGAACTCGTCCTTGGCGGGCTGCCCGAAAAACGGCAGGTCGGGGGCGGAGCCGTCGGCCCGGAAGGGCCGCGTGAAGTCGTCGAAGTGAAACGGCACGACGACCGACGGACGCACGCGCGACAGGACGCGTTTGTGGTAGTCCGGCGTGCGTTTCCAGCCGGGGATGCACATGAATACGATATCCGCGCGCGCGCCCTCAAGGGCTTCGTCCACGAGATTCGCGCTTCCCATGTGCAGGATCGACTTTCCGCCGACGTTTATCAGCGGCGCGAAGATGCCGCCGACGCGGTAGCGCGTGGCCGGAAGCGGCGGCTCGCCGCCGGGCTCCACCTCGCCTGGATACGGCACGCGCCCGAACAGCACGAGGCCGTGCCGCGAGGGAATCATCTTGACCGTCGCGCCGCCGGGGAGCGGTTGTTCCTCCCCGCCTCGGCAAACCGTCACGCGGCCCGCGATGCCGAATACGCCAAGCAGCGTCTCAAGCGACGCGCTGCCGACGATCGGCACGGTCGTTTGCCGCGCGAACCAAGGGATGTCGAGCGCATGATCGAAATGCGTATGCCCGACGATCACGCCCGACAACTCGCCGGGCAAACCGGCCGCGATCCCGGCGACGCGCGCCTCGTCGCTGGCGAGCTTGCCGAACAACACGCTCCCCTTGCCCGAGCGCGTGTGGTACGGATCAATCAGCCACGTCCGGCCTTCGTGCGTGATCTGAAGGCCCGCGGCCCCCGTCCACTTCACGCGAACCATCGCGCTCTCCTTTTTCCGCCACATGGTTGAGATACCATTCCATATCCGAACAGATGCCGCGAAGGATCTTCGCCTCGCGCCAGTTCAACCCGGCCCTCCCGGCGATCTTTCGCAGCGCGCTCAGGATGAACTCCGGATTCGAAGGATCGAGAAACCCGATTTCCAAAAGCAGCGGGCGCACCTGCTCGAACAGGCGCTCGATCTGATCGGCGTCGACGAGCTTTCGCTCCGGCACGCGCTCGGCCGCCTCGCCCGCCAGGGCACAATACACCTCGTAGCCGACGATGAGCACCGCCTGCGCGATGTTGAGCGACGGATACTCCGGCGAGGCGGGGATATTGATGATGCGCGGCGCGAGGTCGATCTCCCGCGTCGTCAGCCCCTTGTCCTCGCGGCCAAACACGACGACGGCCTCCTCGCCGGCGGAAAGAAGCGGCGCGACGTGCGCGGCGAATGAGCGCGGCGTGAAATCGGCCGGGCGTTTTTGCCCCACGCGCGCGGTGGTGGAGACGACAATTTGGAACGGCGCGACGGCCTCGCGAACGGTGTCGGCGATTGTGGCGCTCCGCAGAATGTCGATGGCGCCGACGGACATCATGCGCGCTTCGGGCGCGTCCAGGTCGGGCGGACGCACGAGCACGAGCCGGCTCATCCCCATGTTTTTCATCGCGCGCGCGACCGAGCCGATATTTCCGGGTTGAATGGGCTCGACAAGGCAGACCGCCAGGCGCGACGCGATCCGCAGGATTTCGGTTTCGGTTTCGGTTTTGGTTTCTTTTTCGGACACCGCGTCCCCCTAGCCGGCGATGATAGCGGAACAAGCCTTCGTCCGACATCCACACCATTTCCGGCAAAACCATCCGTTGTTCCTGCCGAAAGGTGCGCCTATACTTTTGGCGCCCGCGGGGACGAATTTCGTGGAGGTTTTTCAGATATGCGTTTATCGGCAAAGGTTTTGGGTTTGACGGTGCTGGCGGCGATGGTCGCGTTCGCGCTCATCGACGCGCCACGGCTCGTCGCCGACGAGGACTCGCCCCTTCACAAGCAAATGGAAGAAGTGCGGGACGTCTTCAAGGCGATCAAAAAGGCCGTCGAGAACGCCGACACGGCGGGCGTGAAGACAAACGCGGAAACGATCGCCAAGGAGCTTGCCAACGCCAAGAATTTCGATCCGCCGCAAAACAAGGACCGCAAGGACGAATTCCTGAAGTTCGCGGACGAGGCCGTCGTCGCGGCCAACGATCTGGCCGGCGCCACGGGCATGGGCGAGATCGTCAAGAAGTACCGGGCGCTCGGAAACTCGTGCGACAAGTGCCACGATATCTTCCGGCCGGAAGATCACGACTGAGCCGCCCCCATGAAAAACTTACCTGTCTGGCACCGGAAACTTCCGGGAGCGATGTTCGCGCTTGTGTTGGGCCTCGGCTATCTCACGGCGCTCGCGAATCTCTTTTTCTCCACGCATGAGGCCGACTTAAAACCGGGCATGAGCCTTCGCGATATCGAGGTGCGTTTCCACGGCGACCCGACGATGACGCGCCTCAAGTACATGGTCCTCGGCGATATGCGTGAGCACCTGGAGACCGAGGACGAGCTGAACACGATTCTCGAATGGCTCGACGCCGGCGCGCGCGAAAAAACGTTTGGCCCCGTCATGGAGGTTCTCGACAACCGCTGCGTGAACTGCCACAACCCGCTTGGCAAATCGAGCTTCCGCCCGCTGACGGAATACGACGAGGTCGCCATCGTCACCAAGCCCGACGAGGGCATGCCGTGGGACCGCCTGGCGACGATATCGCATCAGCACTTTTTCGGCATGGGCCTTCTGGCACTCGCGATGTCCTGGATCCTCTGGAACCAGACCTCGATCCCGCACAGGGCCAAAACGGGTCTTGTGCTGATGGGTTTTATCGGCGTCATCCTGGACGTGGGCGGCTGGTGGCTGACCAAGCTCAACGAATCGTTCGCGGTCGTCGTCGCGGGCGCGGGCGGGCTTTCGGGCCTGTTTTACGGCCTCGCGATCGCCATCATCTGGTGGGATCTTCTGAAGACGGCGCGCGATCCGATGCCCGAAGCCTGACCGCTTGACGCGCGCGGCATGCCGCGTGTGGACTTATCGAATCATACGAAGGAGCCAAACATGCCGCGCGCCCTCGCCCTCGTCCTATTGATCGCCGCCGCCGTTTTCGCCTTGCCGTCGCACGCCGACGAGAGGAAGGCGTCCGAGATCGTCGATGACATGGTGTCGAGCTTCAATCAGGAGAACATGCTCCTGCAACTCGACATGACGCTGACAAACGCCAAGGGGCAAACGCGCGAGCGCAAGCTGCGTAGCCGCGTCAAGATGGAGGACAAGCTCGGCCGCACGGTGATTTCGTTCGAAGCGCCGGCGGACGTGGCGGGCACGAAGTTCCTCGTGGTCGAGAACAAAGGGCGCGACGACGATCAGCTTCTCTACCTGCCGGCGCTAAAGCGCGTGCGCCGCATCGCCTCGTCACAGAAATCCTCGAGCTTCATGGGCACGGACTTCAGCTATTACGACCTTTCCCCGCACGATTCCGAGGAGGGCACGCACGAGCGTCTGCCCGACGAAACGGTGGACGGCGCCGCGCATTACGTCGTCGAGACGGCGCCCAAGGCGTCCACCGGTTCGGAATACAGCAAGATCAAATATTGGGTGCGCCAGGACAACAAGGTCGTCACCAAGGCCGAGTTTTCCGACAAGGACGGCAAGCTGCTGAAAACGATGACCGTCGCCGGGCTCGAGGAGTACAAGCCCGGCCTGTGGATCGCGCGGCGTTTCGAAATGAAAAACGTGCAAAAAGGCACGTCCACGACGGTTGCCATCACGAAGTACATGGCCGACGCGAAGATCGCCGACGACTATTTCACCGAGCGGTTCCTGAAAGACGAGTCGCAGCTCTAGCGACGCCAAGGGTGACGGCTCCCCGATCCCTCGCCGCGATGGCCGCGCTGATCGCGTTTTGCGCGTTTGGGGCGATCGCGTTCGCGCAAGGCGACGGGGACGACTCCGCGGCGTTTTTCGGCGAAGCGCCCGCCGCGCCTGACGATCCGGATGACTTTTTCGGCGACGCACCCGCCGCCGGCCCCGTGTCGGCCGGCGTGCTTTCCGGCGAGGCGTGGCAGAAGGCCGCCGTCGACACCGCGCGCGACGGCGAGGACGAGTTTATCTACGCCCTGCTGACACTTGTCCGCGCGCAGGGGGATTTCACCTTCGGCGATCTGGCCGCACGCATCTCCGGGATCGTCACGTACGACGCCGCCTTCAACGAGGACGCCTACGACGCGCACTACACGCCCGAATTGTGGGAGGCGTACGCGCGCTGGCGCGTCGGCCCGGTCGATCTCACCGCGGGGCAGAAGATCTGGTCCTGGGGCAAGACGGACATCGTCAGCCCGACGGATCTCATCAACCCCTACAACTTCGACCGCTACTTCGACGCGGAGATCGGACTTGCGCGCCTGCCGGTGATGACGCTCGACGCGACGTGGTACGCCGGCGCGTTTCAGGTCGAGGGTCTGGTCATCCCGTTCCTGCGTCCGACGCGCCTGACGGTCGCCGGCGACGCGGGCGCGGTGCTCGGGCAGCGATTCCCGCTTGGCGATATCCTCGCGCCCGTCGAGGACGAACCGGCGTATCGTAACCTCAAGCGCTTTCTCGATCTCTGGATTCCTGATTGGAAGGACGAGCTGACCGACGAGCTATCGAAGCAGTCGTATTTCGACGCACGCACCGAAAACCCGGACGACGATTTTTCCCGCGCGGGCGGCGCGGTTCGCGCCGGCGCAAGCGCGGGCGGGTTCGACTTCGACGTCATGGGTTATAGCGTTTACGATCCGATCCCCACCGTTCACATCAACCCGGACCTGCTCGAAATCGCGCGGGCCTTCGAGCGCACGCCCGAGGGATACGGCCCCCTGCCCGACCGAGTCGAGGAGATCCCGACCGCCGCCGTCACCGACCCGTTTCGCGTCGTGCATCATCGCCTGTACGGCCCCGGCGCGGACGTGGCGACGACCGTCGGTGCGTTCGCGATCCGCGCGGAGGGCACGGCGCTGTGGGGCCGGCACGTCTATCGCGAGGACCTGACGACCGTGGAAAAACCGACCTATTCCACCGCGATCAATGTCGAATATATGTTTCCCGGTGACACCACGGTGAGCGCCACGTTCTGGAACTCCACGGTTGGTGACGCGGACGGCGAGGACCTGCTTTTCCCGCCGACGACGGCCATGCTGTTTCTCGGCTGGCGCGCCGCGTTTTTCCGCGACCGGCTCCAGCTTCAGGGCGTCGCCACCTACAATTTCTCGCACATCACCGGGGAGATGGCGCGCGACGGCGACGTCTTCGGCGAGGACGGCCAGTTCACGCCGATCGTCGAGTGGTCCGTCACCGACCCGTTCCACATCGGCGCCGGCGCGAACGTCTTTTTCGGCGAGCGCGACACCCTCTGGGGCTTGTTGCGCGACCGCTCGCGCGTGTTCGCTTTCGTGGCGTATCATTTTTAACGATTGAGGATTGAGGATCGAGGATTGAGGATTGAGTTAAATCGCAACGTCTCACGCGGAGCCGTTAAAGCCGTTTGAACCGCGACCAGCGGAGCCGAATGGCAGAATTTGAAACGCGACCGTAAGGGAGCGGACCCGGCAAAACCGTTGGAACCGTGACCGCAAGGGAGCGGGTACGGGATCGATCGCATCGCGACACGGTATGACTCAATCCTCAATCCTCGATCCTCAATCCTCCTCATCCCTATTTCCTATTTCCTCCCCGCTTGTTATGGTTTCCCGCTTTGGCGGGAGGCGATTGCGTGAGACACGGCCCGTGGGCTGCCATTTCGGCGATCGTGCTTTCCGCCGCGTTGGTTTTTGCGGCGCCCGCGCGCGCCGGTCAGGGCGACGAGGTTCTCGCCGGCGCGGTGATCGGCACGAGCGCGGGGCTCGTCGTCGCCGGGGCGATCAACATCACGTACGAAAACGAGGACGCGGACCGGAACTTCGCGACGATCCTCATCGCGGGGGGACTCGCCGGCGCGACGGTGGGCACGCTGTTCGGGCTCGCCCTGCCGGACGACGCGCTCGAACGCGAGCTTGGCATCGAGCCAAAACCGGCGGCGCCGGACAAACCGGCCGCGGACGACGCCCCGGCCGATGACTCGCCGACAGATGGCTCGGGGCTTTATCGACCGGCGCGCCGCGAGACGCGTGATATCCGCTGGCGTTTCGGCTTCGGCCCAACACCGGAGGGACGCGGAGGTTTTGTCATCCTCGTCGCGGACTTCGGCGGGCATCGCTAAGAGGATCGTCGTCGACGACGGAAGTTGCGAGATTCGTCTTCCGGTGAGATTCGTCGTCCGACGAAAATCGTCATCCGGCGAGAATCGTCATCCTGAGCGAAGCGAAGGATCTGGCCCGACGACGCGACGAAAACGCCGTGGCGAAAAGCGCGGCAGACAAACAATAACGAAACGGCGAAGCGCATCGCCCGCCGGTTTTCGATAAGGAAATCGATCATGGCGGTGGATTTGTCCCGCGTTGAGCGGGCGTCCCGATATATCGGCGGCGAGGCCGGCAGCTTTCGCAAAAACCCGGCCGACGTCGACGTGCACCTCGCGCTGATCTTTCCCGATCTCTACGAGATCGGCATGAGCAGCACGGGTTTTCAGATTCTCTACAAGCTCGCCAACGACAGGCCGCGCGCGTTCGCCGAACGTGCGTTCACGCCGTGGACCGACTACATCCGCGAGATGCGCGCCGCGGGCGACGTGCTTCGCGGCCTGGAATCCGGCACACCGCTGGCCGCGCTCGACCTCCTGCTGTTTTCGATCCAGTACGAAATGGCCTGCACGAACGTGGTGCTCACGCTTGACCTCGCGGGAATTCCGCGCCGCGCCGAAAATCGCGGCGAGGACCATCCGC
>JAIOHV010000202.1 GCA_019912885.1 bacterium | reverse complement strand
TCCCCAGCCCGTCCCGGGCGATGATCTTGAGGGCCGCGTCGGCGATCTGACGCTGCCGGTCTCGCGTCGGTTGTCTTTTTGTGGCCATGATCCCCCGCCGATATCAAGCAAGCACTTGCTAGCTAAATTAGCGGCGCGGCGCGCGGCTGTCAAGGCCGGGAGCGTTGCGCGCAGAAATGTCGGGGCGAGGATCGGCGCGCCGGCGCCGACCGGGGGGTCACCCTCGGGTGTCCCCGCCGGAAAAGCGCGCCGCGATATCGCGAAAAGTCGCGTGCTGAGCCGTGAACATTTGCAGAACGTCCGGATCGAAATGCGCGGGCCGCACCCGTTCTTCTCCAAACGTGATGATCCGCATGGCCGCGTCGTGTGTGTATGCCGGTTTGTAAACGCGGCGGGTCACCAGGGCATCGTATACGTCGCAGATTTTCATCAGGCGCCCCGCGATCGGGATGTCGTCCCCCTTCAATCCAAACGGGTAGCCGGAACCGTCCCACCGCTCGTGATGAGACGCGGCGATGTCCTTGGCAAGAACCAAAAACGCAGTGGAATTGTGGCTCTGCAGGCGCCTTTCCGCGTTGGCCAATGCGTCGCGGCCGATGATCGTATGCTTTTTCATGATCTCGTATTCCTCCGGCGTCAGCGGACCGGGCTTCAGGAGGATTTGGTCGGGCACCCCGACCTTGCCGATATCGTGCAACGGGGCGGACTTAAAAAGCAGCTCGATAACCGCCTCCGTCAGATATGCCGAAAATCGACGCTGCGTCGCCATCATTTGCGCGAGCGCCAGGATGTAGTGCTGCGTGCGGACGATGTGGGCGCCCGTTTCGCTGTCGCGGTACTCCGCGAGCGCGGCCAATCCATGAAACGTCACGTCGCGCGTCGCTGTGAGGTCAAGCGAACGCTCCTGGACCTCTTCAAGGGTTTCCGACAACCGCTCTGCCGTAAGGCGAAGACGATTTCGCTCGCGTCGTTCGCGGTCGGCCAAGGCGCCGGTGATGACGGCGATCACGTTGTAAAGAACGATTTCCATCAATTTTTCGGTTCCGCGCGCGGGATCTTGCGTCCCAAAAAGGAGGAAAAATGCGTGCGGAACATAGAGGAGCGACGCGACACCGGAGGCCGCCAGCGCGCCTTGAAGCCCTCCGGCAAAAGCGCCGAGGACGATGGGGACGTAATACAGGCGTCGGATGATGTCGTGCTGCCAGGCGGCGCCGGCGTCGGCGGCCACGTGCATGACGGTAACGGCCGCGATCGGAAACCAGAGCATCAGCCAGGCTCTCGGCTTCCAGAGCAAACCGGGTTCGCGATTTAGCAGAATATCCATGGCCGCCTCGATGTTTGTATCAATGATGACATATTTCCGCGACTCGAGGAAAAGCAAAAATGGGGCGAGCGGATTCCGGCCATTTCCATCGCGCCCTTGATGTGCCATGGGAACCGGGTGGCGTCGTCGATCGAGCCTTGCGCTTTCCCCGCCGCCTCGCCAACATGAATGCGTGCGTTTTTATGACGAACAGACGCTGAAGGAGCGCATCGCCGAGGCGATCGCCGACTTCGTGGACGACGTGCCCGCGCTCGCCGGAATCCGCGACGCGCGCCGCCTCGATGAACAGGACGCGGCGGTCCGCCGGGGCGTCGCCGAAGGGCTTGGCGCGCTGGTGAAGCGCATGGACGATGCGCTCGCCGCGCATCTGCGCGACAAGGGGCTCGCGGGCATCGACGATCTCAATCGCCTGCGTTCACGACTCGAAACGCACGCCGCCGCCGCGCGCATCGCGGCGAACGGCGACGTCTTCGGCCTCGGCGACGCGCGCGCGGACGTGGAAAGGCTCGGCCCGCTTGTCGCGGTCGATCTCGACATTCTCGCCCGCGTCGAGGTAGCGAGGCGGGAAATCGCCGACGGCACGGCGGGGGATGTCATCGCGCGCCTGACGGCGCTTGCGGATGCGCTCGATGAATTGTTCGCCGAACGTGCTCGGGCAAGAATTCCGGGAACGGGTAAAGGCGCATGATGCGAACCGCGATCATCACGAAGCGCGTCGCGGAGCGCGTGATGCGATGGACCCAATCCTCGATCCTCGATCCTCAATCCTCTTGCGCAACTCGCAATTCCCAATTCCCCATTTGGAGCGATCATGGCGCTGGTTGACGTCCTCGAATGGGCCGATCCGGCGGCCGGCGCGATCGTCAGCCGGGTGCCGGACAACGCCACGGACGAACTTCGCCTGGGTGCGCAGCTCATCGTGCACGAGGGGCAGGCGGCCGTGTTTTTCCGCGACGGCCGCGGGCTCGATGTATTCTCCGCCGGCCGGCACACGCTCTCGACGCTGAACCTTCCGCTCCTGTCACGGATCGTCGGGACCGCGTTCGACAGCGGCCGCGCGCCGTTTCGCGCGCAGGTGTTTTTTGTCAACCTCGCCGCGGTCGGCGGGCTGAAGTGGGGCACGAAAGAGCCCGTGCCGGTTCGCGACGCGGACCTAGGCCACGTTCGCATGCGCGCGTTCGGTTCCTGGGCGATGCGCGTCGCCGATCCGCTCGTCTTCGTCAACACGCTCGTCGGCCGGCGCGGGAACTATTCGTCGGCCGATATCGAAACGTATCTGCGCGACGTCATCGTCTCGCGTCTCATCGACATCATCGGCGAGAACCTGCGGTCGATCGTCGATCTCGCGGGCATGTACGACGAGCTGGCCGTCGCCGCGAAGATCCGCATGAAAGAGGACTTCGCGCGGTACGGCGTGGAACTCGTCGATTTTTACATCCAGGCCGTCACCCCGCCGGAAGACGTGCAACGCATGATCGACGAGCGCGCGCAGGGAGCGCACGCCGCGCCGCGCACGCGCGATTCGGAAGCAGCGAAAACGGCAAGAGCATCTTTCGGCGCGTGCGTTCATTGCGGCGCCGCCGTCACCGCGGCGGACAAGTTTTGCGCAAGCTGCGGCGCGCCCGCGCGCGTCGCCGGCCATTGCGAATGCGGGCAGGCGCTTGCGCCGGACATGACGTTTTGCCCCGCCTGCGGCGCGCGAATCGGCGCGGAAAAGCCGCGGATCTGCTCCGCCTGCGGCGCCGCGTCCGCCCCCGGCGCGCACTTTTGCAGCAAGTGCGGCAGCCGCCTGGGCGTGGATTGAACGTGCGTTTCGTGACCTCCCTCGACAACCCCCGCCCGGCGTACTAAAGAGTTCGTCGCGCTGCGCGCGAAAAACCATGCCTCGCCTTTCCGTCGTCATCCCCGCTTACAACGAAGAATCGCGCCTGCCCGCGACGCTTGCGCGATTGCGCGAATATTTCGCGAGCGACGGCGACGTCGAGGTGATCGTCGTCGACGACGGAAGCGCCGACGACACGCGAAAAATCGCCGGAGATATCGCGAAGGACTGGCCCGCGCTTCGCGTGGTCGCCAACGACCGCAATCGCGGCAAGGGCTACACCGTGCGCCACGGCGTCCAGGAGGCGGCGGGCGACGTGGTGCTCTTCTACGACGCGGATTCCTCCACGCCGATCGAGGAGTACGAAAAACTCCGCCCGCATCTGGAGGCGGGCGCCGACGTGGCGATCGGCAGCCGCAGCCTGCCTGGCTCCGACGTTCGCGTGCATCAGCCCTGGTACCGTGAAACGATGGGCCGCATGTTCAACCTCTTCGTACGCCTGGTCGCCGTGCGCGGCATCGTCGATACGCAGTGCGGATTCAAGGCCTTTCGCCTGCCCGCCGCGCGCGCGGTGTTCGCGCGGCAAAAATTGTCCGGATTCAGCTTCGACGTGGAATTGCTGTTCATCGCGCGAAGGCTTGGCTACTCGATCAAGGAGGTGCCGATCGTCTGGATCAACTCGCCGGCCAGCCGCGTGCATCCGGTTTGGGATTCGCTGCGCATGTTCCTCGAGTTGTTGAAAATCCGCGCCAACGCGTGGCGCGGCGCGTACGACGACGCGGGAGCGGCGTGATGGTCATGGACGTGCGCTGGACGTATCTCGGCAAGGTTGCGTTTCTCGACGCGGTCAGCCTGATGGAAAATCTCAAGCGCGATATCCGCAAGGGCGCCGCGCCCGAATACCTTCTCTTTCTCCAGCACGCGCCCGTCATCACACGCGGTTATTCCGAAAAGGGCGGTAACGCCGGTCTTGTTTCGACGCGCGAGGAAATCGAGAAGGCGGGGTTCGAAATCGTCCAGACCGATCGCGGGGGCCAAACAACGCTGCACGTGCCGGGGCAGCTTGTCGGGTACACGGTATTCGATCTGAAGCGCAACAACCTGACGATCAAGAAGTTCGTGACGCTGATCGAGGATGTCATGCTCGCGGTGCTGAACACCTACGGCCTGGAAGGCGAACGCGTGAAGGGCGATCCCGGCGTTTACATCGCCGGCCGCAAGATCGGCTTTATCGGCATGAATGTCGATCGCGGCATCACAACGCACGGTTTCGCGATCAACGTCGTCAACGACGTGGAGACCTTCCGTCACATCGTCCCCTGCGGACAGTCCAATCGCCCGGTGACCAATCTGTTCACCTATCTCGGCGATGAGGCGTCGATCTACGACACCTATTGGCGCTTCGTGGCGTGCTTCGAAAAGCTGACCGGCGCCACGCTTGCCGAGGTCAAGGCGGATCTGGCGGTCTGATGCTGCTGCGTCATGTCATACCCGGCCTCATCAAGCTGGCGCTTGTCGTCATCGCGCCCGGCTACATCGTCGGCTGGGCGGCGCGCGCGCTTCACGGGCGCACGGCGTGGGCGACGCTCGATCGCCTGCTCATCGGACTTTTCGTCGCCATCGAGGCGATCATTCTCATCGACAAGGGCCTGCCGTTTTTCGCGGGCAACGTCTACGAGATGCTCTCCTTTGCGCCGAACGTCGCGGTGCACCTGGTCGTGGGCGCCGCCGGCGACGCGGCGTGGTTTATCCTGACGCGACGGACGGCGCGCCGCGTGGCCGGACCGGCCGC
>JAIOHV010000201.1 GCA_019912885.1 bacterium | reverse complement strand
CCCGCGCGAGGTCCCCGCGAAAACGACGCGGGCGTCCGGACGCAGGCGGCGCACCGCGTTGGCGCACGCGAGCGCGGGCATGAGGTGGCCGCCCGTTCCGCCGCCGGCGAACAGCACGGTCATCGCGCCTCCTCCAGATCGGCGTATCGCGACACCGAAAGCAAAAGGCCGATGAGGATGAAGCTCGCGATCAGCGAACTGCCGCCGTACGAAAAAAACGGCAACGCCAGGCCCTTGGTCGGAAGCAGCCCCATGACGACGCCCATGTTGATGATGACCTGAATGCCGATAAGCGCGATCGCACCAAAACCGAGCAGGCGCCCGAACGGATCGGCCGCGCGGCGGGCGACGATCATCCCGCGGAAGATCAACACGGAAAAAAGCGCGATGGCGACAAACGCGCCGATGAAGCCGAGCTCCTCGCCCAGATTCGAGAACACGAAGTCCGTGTGGATCTCCGGCAGGTACGCGAGTTTTTGCCGGCCCGCGCCGAGGTCGCGCCCGGTCACGCCGCCGCTGCCGAAGGCGACGAGGCTTTGAATCGTCTGGTAGCCGGACCCGCGGTAGTCCTCCCACGGGTCCAGGAACGCGAGCATCCGCCGCATGCGATACGGCGCCGCGATAAGCGCCCCGGCGAAAAGACCGGCGGACGCGAGCGCCCCGAGCCCCAGATGCCAAAGGCGCGCGCCGCCGACAAAAAGCATTACGCCGACGATCGCGGCGACGATGACCGAACTGCCGAAGTCCGGCTGCAACATCAGAAGACCGATGACCACGCCCGGGATCGTCACGTTCGGCATGACGCCAAACTTGAGCGAGCGCATTTTCTCCTCGCCGCGGCGCGCGATACTCATCGCCAGGAAGATGACGACGGCCACCTTTGCGAACTCGCCGGGTTGCACGCGCACGGAACCGAGCGCGATCCAGCGCGCCGCGCCGTTCACGGATTTGCCGATGCCCGGCGCGTGCGTCAGGGCGAGCGCCCCCATCGCGCCGAGAAGAAGGACGTATGCGATGCGGCGATCCGCGAGACGGCGGTAATCCCACGAGGCGACCCACGCCATCACCGCGAGACCGATGATGAAAAACACGATTTGCCGTTGCAGATACTGCATTCCCGAGGCGCGCGTCGGCTCGGCCGTCAACGCGTCGTCAGCCGGCGCCGGAGCGCCCGCCGCGCCCGCCGGCATCATTGGTTTGGAAACCGTCGCCGAATACACGAGCACAAGGCCGCACACCGCGAGCATGACGGCCATGCCGATCAGCATCAGGTCCGGGCGCACGGGGGCGATCTGGCGGCGCGGATCAAAGGTCATGGACCACCTCGCCAAACCGCTCGCCGCGGTGCTCGAAATCGCGGAACGCATCCTGGCTCGCGCAACCCGGCGCCAAAAGCACGACGTCACCGGCTTGCGCGATCCGCGCGGCCTCGCCGATCGCTTCGTCCATCGACGCGCACTCGACGATCGCCGCCGCGCCGGCAAGCGCGCGGGCGATTTCCGGGCCCGCCTCGCCGAAGGTCACCACCGCGCGCGCGCGCGCCGCGACGGCGTCGCGGATCGGCGCGAAGTCGGCCTTCTTGCTCCGCCCGCCGGACAAAAGAACGACGCGCGCGCCAGCGATCGCATCGAGCGCGGTGGCGATGGCGCCGGGGCTCGTCGCCTTGGAGTCGTTCACGAAACGCACGCCGCCGACTTCGCGCACGAATTCCAGCCGATGCGGCAGGCCGGCAAATTCGGCGATCGCCTGCTCGACGCCTTCGCGCGTCGCGCCGCCGTGCGCGGCGATAAGGGCCGCGGCCATGAGGTTTTCGCGGTTGTGCGCGCCCGGCGCTCGAAACGGCGCGAGGTCGAAACGCCAGTCGCGCCCGCCGGCGTTGACGACAAGCTCGCCGCCCGCCACGAACGCGCCACCGAGAGCCTCGTCGCCAAACCACCAGACAGGGCACGGAAGGCCCGTGATGTGCCGGGCCGTCAGCGCGCACGCCGCGTTCAGGATCGCCACGTCGCCGGCGCCCATGTTGCGAAAGATGTTGCGCTTGGCGGCGGCGTACGACGCGAGGTCGGCGTAGCGGTCCTCGTGATTCGGCGAGATGTTCGTCAGCAACGCGGCGGAGGGATGAAACGTGTCGATCGCCTCGAGCTGAAAGCTCGACAGCTCCACGCACGCGGCGTCGAACGCCTCGCCCGCGAGCGGCATCTCCGAAAGCGCGCGGCCGATATTGCCGCCGACGAACACGCGCTTGCCGGAGTTCGCGAGCGCCTGCCCGGCGAGCGTGACCGTGGTGCTCTTTCCGTTCGAGCCCGTCACCGCGAGGATCGGCGCCTCGATCGACCACGACGCCAGTTCGGCCTCGCCGGCGATCGGGATGCCGGCGCCCCGGGGGATATTGAAGATCGGATCGGAAAGCGGCACACCGGGGGAAACGACGACAAGATCGGCCGCCGCGAACCAGGCTTCGCGCCAGCCCCCCGCCGCGACCTCGCCGGCCAACTCTGTCGCGCGCACAAGGCGGTCGCCGAGATCGTCGGGCGCGGCGGTGTCGATCGCGCGCGTATCGGCGCCGAGCTTTTTCAAAAGCGCGAGCGCGGCCAGGCCTGATCGGGCGATGCCGACGACCAGCACGCGTTTTCCCGCCACGTCCATCGTTACCTCAACTTCAACGACGCCAGCGCGACCATCGAAAGGATGATGCTGACGATCCAGAAACGGACGATGATTTTCGGCTCCGCCCAGCCGCGCAGCTCGAAGTGGTGATGAATCGGCGCCATCGCGAAGATGCGCCGGCCGGTCAGCTTGAAGCTCGCGACCTGCGCGATGACGCTGACGGTCTCGAGCACGAAGATGCCGCCGACGATGACAAGCAGAAGCTCGTTTTTCGTGACGCACGCGATCGTGCCGATCGCGCCGCCGAGCGGCAGCGATCCGACGTCGCCCATGAACACCTGCGCGGGGTATGTGTTGAACCACAGGAAGCCGAGCCCCGCGCCGATGATCGTGCCGCAGATGATCGAAAGATTTCCCGCACCGGCCACGTAACTGATTTGCAGATAGTCCGCGATGCGCGAATGGCCCGCCACGTAAGCGAGCACCATGAACGTGCCCGCGCTTGTCATCGTCGGCCCGATCGCCAGGCCGTCCAGGCCGTCGGTCAGGTTCACGGCGTTGCTCGTTCCGACGATGATGAACGTCGTCAGCGGCAGGTACCAGATGCCCAGCGGAATGCGCACGTTCTTGAAAAACGGCACCGGCATCTCGTCGACGAAACTCGGATGCGACGAGATCACCACCGCCGCCGCGATCGCGACGAGCGTCTGCACGAACAGCTTGCGCCTTGCGGAAATGCCGGCGGAGTTGCGCCGGGTCAGCTTCAGGAAGTCGTCCCAGAAACCCAGCGTGCCGTACCCGACGACGACGAGCACGACAGCCCAGATGTACGGATCGGTCAGCTCCGACCACAACAGAGCGGGCACCACGATGGCGATCAGGATCAGCGTGCCGCCCATCGTCGGCGTGCCGTGCTTGACGAGGTGCGTCTGGGGGCCGTCCGTGCGCACCTGCTGGCCGACCTTCATCGCGGTCAGCTTGCGGATCAGCCAAGGCCCGAGAATGAACGAGAGAAACATCGCCGTCAGCGACGCCGCCGCCGTGCGGAAGGTGAGGTAGCGGATAACGTTGAACGGCTGAAACGAGTCGGCGTAAGGGAGAAGGAAGTGGTAGAGCATCAGAACATCTCTCCCTTCAGCCCCTTCACCACGCACTCCATCCGCATCGCGCGCGAGCCCTTCACGAGCACGGTGTCGCCCGCCGCGGCCAGATCGCGCAGCGCCTCGACGATCGCCTGATGATTTTCGGCGCGCACGATGCGCCCGGCGTCCATGTTTTCCTCGATCGCGCCCTCGGCGACGAAATGCGCGTACTCCCCGATCGCGAACAGGCGGTCCGCGCCGATCTTCGCGACGTGCCGCCCGAGCCGCCGGTGCGCGGCCTCGCTTTCGGCGCCGAGCTCCTTCATGTCGCCGACCACGACGATCTTGCGCCCGCCGCCCGCCAATTCGGCGAGGGTCGAGAGCGCCGCGTCCATGCTGCGCGGGCTCGCGTTGTAGGTGTCGTCCAGGACGCGCACATTCAGGATGTTGAGAACGCGCAGGCGCATCGCGGCGGGACGGAACGCCTCGAGCCCGAGTGCGATCGTCTCGGCCGGCACGCCAAGCTCGCGGGAGGCCGCGGCGGCGGCGAGCGCGTTGTGGACGTTGTGCCGCCCGATGACGCTCATCGTCACGGGCGTGCGCGCATCGTCCATCGCGAGCGTGAAGCGGATGCCGTCCGCGCCGGCGACGCGGATATCCTCGCCGCGCACGTCGGCCGGATTGTCGACGCCGAACGTCACCACGCGAAAACGCGCGCCTGAGGCCATCGCGGCGACGCGTGGATCGTCGGCGTTCAGCACCGCCGCGCGCTTTTCGTCGAGATCCTCGACCAGCTCGCGCTTGGCCGCGGCGACCGCCTCGATATTCGGAAGGCGCTCCATGTGCGCCTCGGCGACGTTGGTCACCACGCCGATGTCCGGCCGCGCGATCCGGGCGAGCCGCCGCATCTCGCCGCGCATGCTCATGCCCAGTTCGAGCACGGCCGCACGGTGATGAGCCCGCAGGCGCAACAGCGTCAGCGGCATGCCGATGAGGTTGTTGAAATTGCCCTCGGTGATGAGCACGTCCTCGCCGAAATGCCGCGTCAGGATCGCGCCGAGCATGTCCTTGGTCGTCGTCTTGCCGGTCGATCCCGTGATCGCGACGACCGGCGCGGCAAACAATTCGCGATGCGCGTGCGCCAGATCGCCGAGCGCCGCGAGCGTGTCGGGCACGGCGACAAACGCCGCGCGCTTGGCGAGCACGTCGTGCACCGCGACGTCGCCGGCCACGATGACCGCCGCCGCGCCCTTTTCCACCGCGTCCGCGAGAAAGTCCGCCGCGTCGAAATTCGGCCCGTCCAGCGCCACGAACAGTTCGCCCTCGCCGATCGTGCGGCTGTCGGTCGACACGCGATCGAACGTCAGATCCGCGTAGCCCGGCGGCGCGGCCACGAGACGCCCGCCCGTCGCGCGCACCACGAATTCGATTGTCCATGCCGCGTTGCGCGTCATGACGCCGCTCCCTCGCCGCGACGCGCCGCGAGCGCCGCACGCGCCTCCTCGCGATCGTCCAGGTGCGTCTTTGTCCGGCCGTGAATCTGGTAGTCCTCGTGCCCCTTGCCGGCGATGAGCACGGTATCGCCCGGCCGCGCGCCGGCGATCGCCTGACGGATCGCGACGCGGCGATCCTCCTCGACGAGAACGCCGCGGCTGCCTTCGTACGCGGGCAGCGACGCGGCTTCGATCCGGTCGATTTCGCCGGCGTCGAAGCCGGTGAGAATCTCGTCGATGATCGCGCGCGGGACTTCCGTGCGCGGATTGTCGCTTGTCACCACGCACACATCCGAAAAGACGCCGGCGGCGCGCGCCATCATCGGGCGTTTGCCGCGATCGCGGTCGCCGCCGCAGCCGAACACGGTGATGAGCCGTCCGCGCGTCAGCCGGCGCGCCGCCGCCGCGACGTTTTCGAGCGCGCCGGGCGTGTGCGCATAGTCGACAAGCACGATCACCTCGCCGTCGGTCGCCGCCTCCATGCGCCCGGGGACGCCCTCGACCCCGGCGAGCGCGGCGACGATCGCCTCGGGCGCGAAACCAAGCTCCATCGCGCACGCCGCCGCGGCGGTGAGGTTGTACATCTGAAAATCGCCGAGCAGCGGGCTCGCCACGTCGAGCGCGCCTTGCGGCGTCAGCAGGCGAAACGCGACGCCGCCGGCGTGCGCGTCCGGATTGACGATGCGGTAATCCGCATCGGCGGCGATGCCGTAACGCACGACGCGCCCGGCCGCCGAACGCACGAGCCTCGCCGTCCACGGATCGTCCGCGTTCACGACGCTGAACGCGCCGCGCGCGGTATCGAGGTGATCGGCGAACAGGCGCGCCTTGGCGGCGGCGTACTCCTCTTCGGTCGCGTGAAAGTCCATGTGGTCGCGCGAGAGATTCGTGAATACCCCCGCCACGAAGCGGCACCCCGCGACGCGCGCAAGCGCCAGGCCGTGACTCGACACCTCCATCGCGACATGCGTCGCGCCGGCGTCGCGCATCGCGGCGAGGAGTTCGACGAGCCGGGGCGCCTCGGGCGTCGTGTTGTCCGCGGGCCAGACCTCGCCGCCCAGGCGGTGATTCACCGTGCCGACGACGCCCGCCGCGACGCCCGCCTTTTTCGCGATCGCCTCGAACAGATAGGTGAACGTGGTCTTGCCGTTCGTGCCGGTGACGCCGACAAGCGTCATCGCGCTCGTGGGGTCGCCGCCAAGCCGATGCGCCATGCGGCCGAGCGCGTCGCGGACATCGCGAGCCACCGCGAGAGCGCGCGCGCCGTCCGTTCCGTTTTCGCTTTCGACAAGTACGCCCGCCGCGCCGCGCGAAAGCGCGTCGTCGATGTACGCCGTGCCGTCGCGGAACGGATCGCGCACCGCGGCGAACAGCGTGTCCGGCCCCGCCGTGCGCGAATCGAGCGTCAGGCGGGCGATGCGCCGGTCCGCTCCGCGCACGACGCGCACGGCAAGTCCGTCGGTTAGTTGGGCAAGCGTCATCGTCATCTCGTGTCCGCCCTCGTCATCCCGCGGGCCCGAATTCGACCTTCATTTGCCGGCCGGCTGTCAGCGGCGTACCGGGTCCCGGATCCTGCTTCAACGACACGCCGGTGCCGACGACGGTGAGGTTGATTTCCCGCGTCGTCGCGATCTGGATGACCTCGCGCAGCGGCAGGCCGACCACGTTCGGCGCCTTGGATTCGTCCTCGACGATCGCCTCCGTCACCGCGCTGTTTTCGCGTTCCTGCTCGGCCCGCGCGATCATGATGAGGCGCTCGATGTCGGTCTCGCCGGGCTTCGGCGCGGGTCCGCCGTACAGATGCTGCATCAGCGTCTGGCCGATCACGCGGAACACCGGCGCGGCGCAAACGCCGCCGTAGCGCATCGACATGCCGCCGGACGGCTCGTCCATGATGACAAGGATCGCCAGCCGCGGATTGACCGCCGGAATCGCGCCGATGAACGAGCCCACGCGCTCGGATCCGTATCCGCCGCGAACCGGGTCCGACTTCTGCGCCGTACCGGTCTTTCCGCCGACCGTGAATCCGGGCACGGCCGCCGCGGTGCCCGTCCCGCCGGGCTGCGTCACCAGCCCCAGCATCTCGGAGATCGCGCGGCTCGTTTCGCGGCGGATCACGCGGCGCACGATCGTCGGATGATTCTTCTCGATCACCACGCCGTGCTCGTCGCGCGCCTCCGCCACGATGTACGGGCGCATCAACGATCCGCCGTTCACGAGCGCGCAAAAGCCCGTGAGAAGCTGCACCGGCGTCATCGAGACGCCCTGGCCGAACGCGATGTTCGCGTGCGCGATGCGGCTCCACGTCGAGGCCGCGTGAACCTGGCCGTACGCCTCGCCCGAAACCGGCAGCCCGGTACGCGCGCCGAACCCGAAGTGCAGGATCCACTCGTGGAAGCGCTCGCGCGTAAGGCGCATGGCGATCTTCGCCGTGCAGATGTTGCTGCTCTTCTGAATGATCTGCGAGACGGTGAGCTGCTGATACGCGTGGACATCGTGGATGATGTGCTTGCCGATCCGCATCGCGCCGCCCTCGCAATGAACCGACTCGTCCGGACGCACGAGGCCGTCCTCGATCGCCGCGGCGATGGAGAACGGCTTCATCACGCTGCCCGGCTCGAACATGTCCGTGACCAGATGGTTCTTGCGCGCCTCGGGCGACGCCTGTCCCGCCCGGTTCGGATCGAAGCTCGGCCGCTGCGCCATCGCGACGATCCGCCCGGTATCCGGCTCCATCACGAGCGCGAGCGCGTATTTCGCGTTCGAGCGCTTCCACCCCTCCTCGAGCGCGGTCTCGACGAGATATTGCGCGGTCGCGTCGATCGTCAGGCTCAGCGTTCCGCCGATCGAGCTGTCCACGATGTTCACGCCGTCGGGATAAAGCGTGTGGCCGCGCGCGTCGCGAACGCCGACGATGCGGCCGGCCTCGCCGCGGAGCACCTCGTCGTAACCGAGCTCCAGGCCCTCGCGCCCTTCCATGTCGCGCCCGGCGAATCCGAGCACGTTGGCCGCGAGGCTGTTGCGCGGATAGCGCCGGCGGCTCTCCTTGATGATGCCGATGCCCGCGAGCTTCAGCTCGGCGACACTCGCGGCCACCTCGGGCTCGACCTGCCTTTTGATGAATGTGAAAAAGCGCCCCATGTCCAGCCGCTCGCGAACATCCCGCGGGCGCATGTCGAGAACGCGGGCGAGCGCCACGGCCGCCGCGTCCTTGTCCTCCACCTGGCGCGGATACGCGGCGATGGAATCGGCATCGACGGAGATCGCCAGCGGGTCGCCGTTGCGATCCAGGATCGGCCCGCGGCGGTGCGTCAGCGGCTCGGCCTTCACCTGGATCTTCGCGGCCAGCTTTTCCCAGCGGTCGTACTCCACGACCTGCAGCCAAAACGCGCGCACGATCAAGACGCCGAACAGCGCCGCGAAAACGATGATCATGAAGATCGATCGAAATTCGAACGCGTCGCCGACGCGGCGCGTCGCGCGCACCGATCGGTGGCGGTCGTGGATATCGCGACGCCTCATGGCGCGTTCTCCGGCACGACCACGCGGCGCACCTGGTCGGAGGCCGGCAGCTTCAGGCCAAGGCGCTTCGCCTCGGCCTCCAGGCGCCCGGGGTGCGTCAACTCGAAAAGACGAAGTTTCAACTCGCCGCGCGTTTCGCGCAGATTCTGCTGCCGGCCGAGTTGCTGGCTGAGCTCATATCCGAGCGAAAGCGACTTGCCGCTCGACCAGACCAGAACGAGCGCCACGGCGACGCCGACGAGCGTCATCACCGCGGGCCACAGGAAGCCCCTCCAGTCGATCGGCGCGGACGAGCGCGCGCGCCGGCGCGCCGGCCGTTGCCGCCGGTTCACCGGAGGCGTTATCGCCAGATGACGAGACATTCGCCACCCCGCGCCACGCGCGCGTTCGCACGCACGAACGCATCCGCCGCGTGTATCCGTTTACGCCATTTGTCGATGCGCCAAATGCGCATGCCGCAACACCCACAAATCTCAACCATGCGCTCAAATGCGCATGCCGCTTGACCCACATTCCATGCGGCGCCTTCCCCCAAACCGGGGACAGTCACCTATTTTTCATTTCCAAAACCGGGGACAGTCACCTATTTCCCATCGCCATCCGCCGCCGGCGCTCCGGCCGTTTCCACCGCCCGCAGCCTTGCGCTGCGGCTCCGGGGATTGGCCGCGATCTCCTCGGCGCCCGGCGTCACCGGCTTTCGCGTCACCTCTCGCGCCCGGGGCACGAAAGGCTCCGGCGGTCCCGGCGCGCGGCGCGGGATCGGCGCCGGACGCGCCCACGCCCGAAACCGCCGTTTCACGATGCGGTCCTCGAGCGAATGAAACGCGATCACGACGATCCGCGCGCCGGGCCGGCATCGCTCGATGGCCAGATCGAGCAGCGCATCCGCCTCGCCAAGCTCGTCGTTCACCGCGATGCGCAGCGCCTGAAACGTCCGCGTCGCCGCATCGATGCCGCCCGCGTGCCGCGATTTGGCGGGCATCGCGCCGTGAACGATCCGCCGCAGCCGTTCGCCCGTGAACATCGCCGAGAGTGCGCCCGCGTCCTCGCCGATCATCTCCGCGTGCGCCTTGCGTTCGGCGACGATCGCCCGCGCGACGCGGCGCGCGTACCGCTCCTCGCCGAAATCGCGGAGGATGCGCGACAAGTCCGCCTCGTCGATACGCGCGAGCAGTCGGGCCGCGCTCTCGCCTCGGCTCGTGTCCATGCGCATGTCCACTTGCACGTCCGCGCCGAACGAAAATCCGCGGCCGGGATCGTCGAGCTGCATCGAGCTCACGCCGAGGTCCGCGAGCACGCCGTCGAGCCGATCGACGCCGAGATCGTCCAGCACGGGGCCGAGCATCGAAAAACTCGCGTACGCGAACACGGCGCGCTCGCCGAATCGCGCCAAACGGTCGCGCGCGATGGCGATAGCGGCCGCGTCGCGATCCGCGGCGATAAGCCGGCCTGTCGTCAGCCGCGCCGCGATCGCTTCGGCGTGCCCGCCCGCGCCGGCCGTTGCGTCGAGATAGACGCCGTCCGGTTTCACTTGCAAAAGATCGATGACTTCCTTTAAGAGAACCGGCCGATGGGGGACCGACCCCACCGATTTGTTCAATCCCGCGGCTCCGAAACAACGTCCCAGAGGTCTTCCCACTCCGCGTGCATTTTGGCGCGTTCGGTATCCCAAACGTCCGGGCGGTAGAGCTGCACGCGGTCGGTGCCGCCGTTGACGATGACTTCGCTGCCGAGGCCCGCATCCTCGCGCAACGCCGGTGGCACGAGGACGCGGCCGGCCGTGTCGATCGTCACTTTTTGAGCCGGCGAAACGTAAAACGCCTGAATTTTCGCGACCTTGGGATGCATGTCCGGAAAACGGTCCAGGGCGGAAAGCACGCGTTCAAATGCGTCTTCCGTAAGCATTTCCAGGCAGGTCGGCGTCGAGGTCAAAAAAAACGGCTGCTTGGCGATTTCGCCAAGTTGCTCGCGGATGGACGCCGGAATCGCGACGCGACCCTTCGTGTCCATTTTGACCTTGCTGCAACCCATGAGCCGCATGAAAAACCGCCTAAACGGGGTACCGCACCCACTTATCAACCCTAAATCGACACCTTTCCCCACACTCAAACACAAGGATGGGAGGCTGTCAACGCGGACGGGGGTGATTTGGTGGAATTTTGGGCGAGCGGATCGTCAGGGTTTAGGCGAAGCGAACGGACCCAACCGCCGACAGGCTACAACGACGGGGACGATGAAAGATTCGGCGCGAAAACAAGGCGCCGTGTAATTATCCGCGCTAGAACGTGATGCCCGTCCTCATCCGCGCCATGGTGACGTTGGAGACGTTGTCGTAAACGTCGGAGAAGTACGGGCCGACCCAGGCGTAGCCGATGTCGAGGCCGGTGAAGAAATGGCCCCAGAAAAAGCCCTCGACGCCGACGTTGAGTTCCCAGCCGAGGTCGTGGCTCGCGTCGCCGCCGTCCTTGTCCTTGTGCGGCTCGTTGATCCAGCTCTTGATGAGATCGACGTTGATCGTCATCTGTTCGACCGGGCGCAAATAGCCGCCGGCCTTGGCGAAGATGCCGTTTTTCACCGCGCCGCCCATCAGGATTTCCCAGACGATCATGTCGACATTGAAATCGCGATCCATCGGGAAGGTGTTGATGCGGTCGCCGAACGCGCGCTGATTTTCGACGACGGCCTCGATGAAGTCGATCGTGTTCTCGGAGGCGTCCTCGTCCGCGTCGCGCGAAAGCGCGGCCAGCGCCACCTCGCGCGCGGCGTCGCCGTCGAATTCCCGCTCGGGGTCCGGATGCTCCGGGCTTGAGAAGCCGCCCATGAGGCCCGCGCCCCACTTGGCGGAACGATACCGGAAACGCAGCGCGTCCACGAACGCCGACACGGCGATCTTGCCGGCCCCGGCGCCCGTCGGGAGACCGGATTCCTCGAGATCCTCGATGGTCTCGAAGTCGATCTGCTTAAACGACCCCTGCAACCACACACCCTCGTTTTCGATCTCGAAACCGCCGAACTTGAACTTGAGCCACAGGTCGTAAGCGTTCAGCCGCGCGTTCGTCGAATGCTGGTTGCGATTGACGAAATACAGGCCGCCGTTGAACGTGCTGTTGGTCCCGAGCTTCACGTCGCGCACGTACTGAACGAACGCCAACTCGTGCACGTCCTGATCGCCCGTGCGGAAATCGTTTTCGACGATGCGGTCGTAAATCAGGACCGGCACGTACGGCCCGATCTTCGTGCCGAACATCAGGCGGTCGTAAGTGTCGCCGTAGTTTTTGTCGAGGCCTTCCCAGCCGTATTCCGTCTTTTCCGGCAGGCCGCTGTTCGAGAACACGCCCATGCCGAATTGCGACGGCATGCGGCCAAAGCGCACGAAACCGACCGGCAACAGCACCTCCGCCCAAAGGCGCGTGAGCTGAATCGGATCGACCTCCGCCCCCGGCGTCGTGCTGTAGTAGGACTGCGTCGTCGAGGTGTCTTGCGACAGAGCGTTGCCGCGAACAAGGCCGTCCGTGTCGAGCTCGACCGTCTCGATCTCCTCCACGTCCGACGGATTGCGTTGCACCCGCACAAACGGCACCCGCGCGGTGGCGTTCTGGCCGAACATCGAGTTGCGCAGCGCGTCCACCTGCGCCTTGAGCTGGATCTTCTCGTTGACGGTCACCGTCGGCAAAAACAACGCGCGCTGATCGAAAAACGACCACCAGTCCGAATCCACGTCCGTGTCGTCACCGAGAATTTCCTCATCGTCGAAGCGGAATCCGTGGTTGAAGATGTTGTCGTACCGGACACGGTAGTATCCGGACAGATCGACGCTGACGCCGGGATCTTCCACGTCCGCGTCCTCGGCATGCGCGAGCCCCGCGAACGCAAGGGCGACAAGGGCCGCCGTCAGGATGATCGTTGTTTTCATGGACGCCTCCGCATAATCCCGCCTGGATTTAAGGAATCATCAGGTAACGCACGCCAAGCCCGCCGCGCAAGCCCCCGGCGTCGCCCGACACGTTCCGCTTTTCCCAATGGAAATCGTCGAGCGAATCGCCGCGCACGAACACGACGTCAAATGTATCGACCGGCACGACGGACCACGTCACGTCGAGCACCAGCAGCAGTTGCGACAAAAGTTGCACCTCGAACCCCGCGCCCGCGTGGACGCCAAAGGCCCACGCCGATTCGCGAAATTCGATGTCGTTGCGAAAAAAATTGCGCTCCGCTGGCAGTCCCTCGCCCTCGGGCTCGTCGGTCGCGGCCGGGTTGCGCGCCTGATTGTAGAGGTCGCCGCCCGAAACGCGCGTGTCCATGTAATAGGCGCCGGCGCCCGCAAGCAGCGTCGGGTGCCAGTTCGCCGTCGGGAAAAACCGCAGCCGCGCGGTCGCGAGAATCGGGATCTGAAAGCGATCGTAGACGATGTCGAGATCGCGGCTTGGCGCGTACGAAAACCACAATAGCGATTCGGTCAGCTCGAACGAGAACCGGGGCTTTTCGCCGAAACGCACGCCCTGCATCAGCCCGGGCAGAAACAGCGCGTCGTGCGTGGAAAACGAATAATACTGATTGCGCGATTCGCCGGTGGGCGCGGTTAGGCCGCGCACGTCGCGCCCCCAGGTATTGTCCCGCATGCCCCCGCCGTACACGTCCGCGTCGATCGGATACTGATACTCGAGCTGGCCGCCGAAAAGCAGGCGCATCTGCGCATCGGCCACCGGCGGCGCAAGGGCCGCGATCGCCATCAAAACGCCGAATGCTGCCGCGCGCCTCATGGGCTCCCTGGGTCGCGAGATGAGAAATTTTCGGGGTGATACCGCCGGAAAAAGCGGCGCGAATTTAGCACTGTCCGTTTCGGGGGGTCAACGCGAACCGCGGGCGACGCCCGTTTTCCGCCGCTTGCTTTTCGGCACGAACGGCTTTTGCGGCGGCCCCGGGGTGACGACGACCTCGAAATCGCCGTCGTCAAGCGCGCTCATGTAGTGTTCGATGAGATCCCGCGTGCGGAACCAGCCGTCGTATCGAGCCTCGTCCTGCGCCCGGACGATCGGAAACTTGTCGAGGATATGCTTCGCGTCGTCGTGCGAGATGCCGTAAAGCAGAAAATACAGCGCGTCGAGCCGCGCCATGCGGTGCCGCCTGTCTTCCTCGTTCCATGCGAACGGCTCGCCCGTCACGCCGAATTCCGCCGCGAAGTCCTTCAGATCGACGGACGTGTACGACAGGCGGACGACTTCGTCCCGGACAAACGCCGCGACATCGACATCACAGTCCTCCCGCGTGAAAGCTGCATACGTTTCGGGCGCGATGAACGGCAATTGTTCGACGATATAAAGATTCAAATGCTGTCCCTGAACTTTCTGCCTGGCAACAAAATCGAATGCGAAGGAATTCATGTTTGCCAGCATGCACAATAAACGCATGCCGGTGTCGGCGGCATCGGAACTCGGAAGCAGAAGCGGCAAGGTGTTCCCCACCGCCGCGCGCGGGATCACCGCGGCGATCATCGTGCGGGCATTCGTCGGCGCGGTGATTTCCTTGAAGCCGACGAACCAGGAAATTTCCTTCGAAACGGGGATTTCCGATTCGGCAACCCAGAACTGCGGCGTCGGGAGCCAAGACGGATTGCGGTGCTGCTCGTCCGTCGCTGACTCCGCGTTCGCAGGGCGGTGAACGTTTTCCGGATTCACAATGACGTTCGCGGCACGATGGTCGTACATCTGCACCATCTTGCCCTCGTAAAGTGGGGACCAGGTTTTTTTGCCTTTCTTCCACTGATTGCCGGCGAACCGCCTGACGTGCATCGCTTGTAGCTCGTCCTTCGTCATGAAGAGGTGCGAATCGTTCGTCATGTGAAACATCGTCAAATATTTGATCGGATACAGATATTTCGGCTCGTCCTCGCGCCGGTCCACCAGCACCGGGTGTTCGCGATAAATCCGCGTCGTGATGGCCGCATCGCGTTGCTCTCGGAAGATCGGCGCCGTTGCCGTATTCGGGTTCACCAGCGCGAAGTCGGCCGGCGTCAATTCGAAGACGCGCTCCGCCTCGTCGATCTCTTCCACGCGATGCAGGAAAAACGCGCACCGGACGCGATTGAATTTCCTCGTCTCGCCGCCAAAGATCAACGCACAGAATTTGAACCGCGTATCGACATCCGGGAAGAACTCCTTTCCCGTCTTCCGATCGCGATTCTCGAAATCAAACAGAGCCGAAAGGCGAGCATTCGTCGAAATCGTTCGGAAGAAATTCGCCGCCGACTTGTCCGATGCGATCCCCGACGGCGTCAGCAACCCGACGATGCCCGTCGGCTTGACGAGCCGCGCGGCCCTTTCGACGAACAGGCTGTACAGATTCATGTCGCCATTCGCCAGAAGGTCGTATTCGCCGCTTGAACGCGCGAGGCGCATCGCCGACTCGGTGTTCCGCCGCGCTTCTTCGTATTCCAGGGCCAGCGGATTTCGCGCCTCCTTCATTTCGGCCACGAGCTTCTTCCGGTCAGCCGCGCGCGCCTGCTTCGCGATTTCGGGCGCGCGGATCGCGAACCATTCCACCTCCTGGATCTTCATGCGGTCCCACGGCGGGTTTCCGACAACGGCGTCGAATCCACCGTCGGGAACGCGAAAGTTTTGCTCAATTTTCCAGATCGACGGAAAGGCAAATTCCCAGTGGAAAAAATGTTCGTCATCCGCGACCGACAACGCCCGCGCAAGCAATTCGTTCAGGTTCCGCATGGCGTCGCCATTGTCCCCGCCATTTCGGCCGTTTGCGTCGAGATAGCCGCGTTCCGCCGCCTCGGCCAGGCGCGAGGCGCGGTCCAGCAGTTGCTTGCGCCCCTCCCGGACCCGTTTCTGTTCGTCCTTGTCCGCCCCCGATTCCAGCCAGCGCAAACCCTGCCAAAGGTCGGCCAGCCGCCAGTACGGCCGCCGCTTGTCTTCCACCATTGCGTAGAGCGTTCGCGACGTGTTGACCTCGGTGAGGTCGGCGTCCGCGATTTCGGAGATTTGATCGAGCGCGGGCGCGAACCGCGCGAGGTCGCGAAAGAAACCCGACGCGAATAGCGGCGCGACCTTTTCCATGTCGCCCACGACGCCCGACATCCATTCGCCGAACAGCGAATCGCCGCAGTGCAAATGATGATCGAGAAACGAAAGCGGCGCGCCGACCGTGAACGTATGCAGCCACAACGCAACCTTGGCGAGTTCGACGGCCATGGGGTTTTTGTCCACGCCGTGAACCACGCTCTTCAGGATCATGCGGCGCACGAGATGCCGGTCGTCCAGTTGTGACGCCTCCACGCGCCAGCCCTCGTCGCGGGCGTGGTCGAGAATCCGCTGCCGCGTCTGCCGGATGCGTTTTTCAACCGGAGATACGTATCGCTCGCCCGACTTGTGCACGACGCCCGCCGCATCGCCGAGCACGCGGATGATTTCGTCGGCGAGGTAATCGACAAGCGCCACGAGAAAATGCCCGCTTCCCATCGCCGGGTCGCAGACCTTCAGGCGAAGGATCGCGTCGGCCGCGTCCTTCTCCTGCAAATGAGAAAGTCGATCAAACACCGACGCCCGGGAGGATGTCATTTCCTGGGCACGCACCTCGAAAACATGCATGCGCTCGGCGATCAGGGGGCCGACGGCTTCCTTTACGACCAGTTTGACGAGGTCGTCCGCGGTGTAATAACTGCCGGTATCCTTGCGCGCGAACTTGTTCGGCCGGATGCCGATCTTTCTGTCCGCCTGCCGATACGCGACGAATTCCAGCAACCGCTCGTAAACCGAACCCAGATGGCGCACGGAAAGATCGCGGTAGTTGATCCATTGGGACCGCGCGTCGCCGTCCGCCTGCGTATCGCGATGGCGCGATAGGCGATCGATGATCTTGATCAGGACCGAATCCGGGATTTCGACGCGCGCCCGCTCGGGAATGCTCTCGTCGTCAAACAGGCCGCCGTTATAAGCGGGCAATCCTACTTCCGTATCCCCATGCGCGATCGCGCGAAACAAGTCCCGTAATTGACGGTCATATCGAGCGAGCTTACCGGAAAGTTTTTCACCGCGATCGACGCGCTCGGCGACGTCGTGGCGAATTCGTCGAAGGGAGTAGTGTTCGTATCGCTCGTCCTTCACCGGCAGCAAGTCACGATCTTCCGCGTAAAAAACGAATAGAAGCCGGTAAAGAAAAATCAGGGCGGCGTGCCGGACCTCGTCGAGCGTCGCCGCTGGCGCGCGCTCGGCGATGGCGTTCAGCAAATCGGGATAGAGCTTGTGAAAGACGTGTTCGCCAAGGTCCTGGGCGATTTTGCGTTCCCACAAGCGGCCTTCGGCTTGCATCTCCTCGAGAAACGAGCGTGCGCCGGTTCCTTCACGGAAAAACGAAGCCGGCCGGAAAACGATGATGAACAGCCTCAACGCGTCGCCAACGTCTTCGTACCCGGTATCAAAAAGGTCGCCCGCAAAGCCGGCCGCGCCCGCGGCGATCGCAAGATCGATATCGAAAAATTCCTCCGACTGCGAATACGCCTTTTGCCAATACAGCCGCCAGTGGCGCCCGTTGGAGAGAATGCCCCATTCGATGCGGCTGCCCGGGATAACCGCGACGCGCGCCAGATACGCCAGAATCTGGTTTGACGGCGTTTTCGTATCGTCGGTGTCGCGGTCGTCGGCACGATCGAGCGGGCGGTTCCATCGCTTGGATTCCGCGACGCACAGCCCGTAGGCGTATCGTTCGGATTCGTGCCGGTGATTTTGCGCGGCACGAAGTTTTGCGTCGTCATCGAAAAGGAGAAGATCCGGGAGTTTGCGGCGGCCGCGCGGCGTCGCGCTTTGTTGCGGCAGATAGTGCCAGCCGAGCGCCTTCAGGATCGGGATGATGATCTGGTGTTCGGTTTCCGCCTCGTTGCGCGTGTCGGATTCGCGATGTTTTCCAAACAGATCGATCAAGAATGCGCGGAAACGCTCGACATCGTCATCGGTGATCGATTTCCATACGCCGGTCTCTCGAATGCCTTCAAGAAGATATTGCTGGGTAAAAAGTTGGCCGCGCAAATGGACTCCGGGACCGGCGGGCGGCGCCGCGCAGGAGGCGGCGCCGCCGGCCCTTATCGCTTCAACACGCCGCCGCGACGGCGTTTTCGAACGTCACCGCGCAGTCGGCCCAGTCGGCGTTGGCCTGGTCGACGTCGTCGCACGAGATGTCCTTGATGCAATTCACGAGGTCGATAAACGACTGCTCGCCGCACGAGCTGCCCGCGGCCGCGTTGTAACCGGACTGGCAGGCTTGCTCGGACGACGCCGGCTCCTGCTGCGGCGCGATGCAGCCGTCGGGATTGCCGTACAGCCGCTGCGATTCGTCGGTGCACTCCCCGACGGGATCGGCCATGTCGTCCGCGTCGTCGTCGGCCGGCGCGTCGTCGTCTTCTTCTTCGTCGTCGTCATCGTCATCGCCGCAGGCGACAAGCGCCGAGGCGGCCAAAAGCGCCACGATCAAAGCGGTCCACAACCAGATTCGCCCGTTCATGCGAACTCCTCGTCATTAGGGGTCAGCGGAAAATCGCGGGGAGTTTCGGGCGTATCCGCTTGCCAAGTCAAGGCACGCGGCCGGACCGTCGCCCGGACTTATCCCCGCTGTCCCCAACCCTTCGTCCCCAGATTTGGCCGCGAAAAAAAAGTGCGGCAAACTTTGGCCTTCATGCACCGGAAAGGGCGTCCTTCGGCCGCGGAACCCCGCGTTCCGACAAGGGAAATCGTGGGCCGGCTCGCCGCCCGGGGCGGTCCGGCGCAGGGCTTGTCAGACGATCGGGAAGCTACTATATGTGGTGCCTCAATCAGCAGGCACCAACAAACTGTGGTAGCGGCCACGTTTCGGCGGGTCGCCCGTCAACGGTTCGCGGCGCGTGCCGGATTGACGAAAATGTGGGACAATCATTCGCGTTCACGTGGAGGCAGACGGTGAAGATTCCACGCCGATTTACAAAGAAGGGGCAAAGCCCGTACGCCGGTTTCAACTTCGTGCGACGGGTCAGCGAAATCACGAACCCCGACGGCAGCGTCGTTCATCGCAATTCGAACGTCGTCGTGCCGGATTCGTGGTCGCAGGTGGCGACCGACATCCTGGCGCAGAAATATTTCCGCCGCACGGACGTGCCCCAGTTTGACGACGAGGGCCAGCCGGTCGTCGACGAGTCCGGCAAGCAGAAGACCGGCTCCGAGCACGACGGGCGACAGGTTTTCGATCGACTGGCCGACACCTGGGCCGACTGGGGCCGGCGCAACGGCTACTTCGACACGCCGACCGACGCCAAGGCGTTCCGCGACGAGCTCGCGTACATGCTGTGCGCGCAGGTCGCCGCGCCGAACTCGCCGCAGTGGTTCAACACCGGCCTCTACCACGCCTACGGCATCACCGGCCGCGCGCAGGGGCACTATTTTTTCAACCCCGAAAGCGGCCAGGTCGAGCGCTCCAAGAACGCCTACGAACGCCCACAGCCGCACGCCTGTTTCATCCAGTCCGTCGCCGACGACCTCGTCAACGAGGGCGGCATCATGGACCTGTGGACGCGAGAGGCACGCCTTTTCAAATACGGCTCCGGCACGGGATCGAATTTCTCGTCGCTGCGCGCCGAGGGCGAGCGGCTGGCCGGCGGCGGCAAGAGCTCGGGCCTGATGTCCTTCCTGAAGATCGGCGATCGCGCGGCCGGCGCCATCAAATCCGGCGGCACCACGCGCCGCGCGGCGAAGATGGTCTGCCTTAACCTCGATCACCCCGACATCATGGAATTCGTCGAGTGGAAGGTGAAAGAGGAAGAGAAGGTCGCCGCGCTTGTCGCCGGCAGCAAGCTCATCAAACGCAAGATGAACGCCATCCTGCAGGCGTGCGCGAAGAAGGCCGACGGCGAAAAGCCCGAGTGCGATCCGAAAAAGAACGCCGCCCTCGCGGCCGCCATCATCGACGCGCGCGAGGTGATGATCCCCGAGACCTTCATCCAGCGCATCCTCGGCTACGCGCGCCAGGGTTACACGCACGTCGTGCTGCATGAATACGACGTGGATTGGAACAACGAGGCGTACCAGACCGTCTCCGGCCAGAACGCGAACAACTCCATCCGCATTCCGAACGAGTTTTTCGACACGCTCGAGAAAAACGGCACGTGGAAGCTCACCTGGCGCCAGGGCGGCGACGTCGCCCGCGAGTTGCCCGCGCGCGAGATGTGGGACCGCATCGGCGCGGCGGCGTGGGCGAGCGCCGACCCCGGCACGCAGTACGACACGACGATCAACGAATGGCACACCTGCCCGGCGGGCGGACCGATCCGCGCGAGCAACCCCTGCTCCGAATACATGTTCCTGGACGACACCGCCTGCAACCTCGCGAGCATCAACCTCATCAAGTTCCTGAACGACGACGGCACCTTCGATGTCGAGGGCTTCCGCCACGCCTGCCGCCTGTGGACCACGGTGCTCGAGATCAGCGTGCTCATGGCCTCGTTCCCTTCGCAAGAGATCGCGCGCAAGAGCTACCAGTACCGCACGCTCGGCCTCGGCTACGCGAACCTCGGCAATCTGCTCATGCGCATGGGCCTGCCCTACGACTCCGACCGCGGCCGTTCGATCTGCGGCGCGATCACCGCGATCATGACGAGCGAATCGTACGCGACGAGCGCGGAACTTGCGGGCGAGCTCGGGCCGTTCCCGAAGCACGAGGAAAACGTCGAGACGATGCTGCGCGTCATCCGCAATCATCGCCGCGCCGCGCACGCCGCGCCGGATGACGACTACGAAAACCTGTCGATCAAACCCGTCGCGATCGACGCGGACGAGTGCCCGGACTATCTGCTCAAGGCCGCGCGCGAGGGCTGGGACCGCGCGTTGGCGCTCGGCGAAAAGCACGGCTACCGCAACGCCCAGACCACCGTCATCGCGCCCACCGGCACGATCGGCCTTGTGATGGACTGCGACACGACGGGCGTCGAGCCGGATTATTCGCTCGTCAAGTTCAAGAAGCTCGCGGGCGGCGGCTACTTCAAGATCATCAATCGTTCCGTGCCACTCGCGCTCAAGAGGCTCGGTTACTCCGACGTGGAGATCGACGCCATCATCGCCTACGCCGTCGGCCGGCAGACGCTCGCCGGCGCGCCGCATCTGAATCACGACGCCCTGCGGGCGAGGGGCTTCACGCCCGAGATCATCGAGAAGATCGAAAAGGCGCTGCCGAACGCATTTACGGTCGAGGCCGCGTTCTCCACGTGGGTGCTCGGCAAGGATTTCCTGACCGGCACGCTCGGCATCTCCGACGAGACCGTGGACCGCATGGACTTCCGCCTGTTGCCGTCGCTCGGCTACACCGAAGACCAGATCCGCGCCGCGGAAGACTACGTCTGCGGCACCATGACGCTCGAAGGCGCGCCGTTCCTGAAGGACGAGGATCTGCCCGTCTTCGATTGCGCCAATCGTTGCGGGCGCATCGGCAAGCGCTACATCGCGATCGACGGCCACCTGAAAATGATGGCCGCGGCGCAGCCGTTCATCTCCGGCGCGATCAGCAAGACCGTCAACATGCCCGCCTTCTCCTCCGTCGGCGACGTGCAGGACACCTACCTCAAGGGCTGGCGCATGATGCTGAAAGGCGTGGCGCTCTACCGCGACGGCAGCAAGCTCTCCCAGCCGTTGTCCTCGCTGTCGGTCGAGGAGGTCGAGGCCGTCACGTCGCTGGATGTCGCGAAGACGGCGGAGAAACTCGCCGAGCGCGTCGTGCTGAAATACGTCTCCGGCCGGCGCAAGCTCCCCGAGCGCCGAGGCGGATACACGCAAAAAGCCTCCATCGGCGGTCACAAGATCTACCTGCGCACCGGCGAATACGAGGACGGCACGCTCGGCGAGATCTTCCTCGACATGCACAAGGAAGGCGCCGCGTTCCGGAGCCTCATGAACTGCTTCGCGATCGCCATCAGCCTCGGCCTGCAGCACGGCGTTCCGCTCGACGAATTCGTGGACGCGTTCGTGTTCACGCGCTTTGAGCCCAACGGCATGGTCGACGGCCACAAGCGCATCAAGATGACGACCTCGATCATCGACTACGTCTTCCGCGAGCTGGCGATCAGCTACATGGACCGCTCGGACCTCGCGCACATCCCCGACGACGGCGTCGAGGATCCGACGAGCGAGAAGCTCTACGAGGAAGGATGGTCGCGCGGCGGTCACACGCCCGGCGAGACGTCGGTCGTCGTTGCTCGCGGCGAGACGGCCGAGCCCTCGACGCGCGTGGCGAACGCGCCGCGCCTGCGCTCGGTGACCTCCGAAACCGAAGGCGCCAAGGGCGAGGCGAAGGTCGGCGAGGCAAACGTCATCGGAAACCTCGCGGCCCTGCCCGCCGCGGCCAGGGCCTCCGCCGGCGCGCGCCCGAACGTCGCCCTGCAGATCAAACAGGCCCGGCAAAAGGGATTCACGGGCGACCCCTGCGAGGAGTGCGGACAGTTCACCATGGTCCGAAACGGCACGTGCCTGAAATGCGTGACCTGCGGATCGACGTCGGGCTGTTCGTGAATTGAGACGATGTCAGTGCCGCAAACGAAGTCGCCCTGCTTCGAGCGGGGTGACGGAGTGCGCGGTTGGTTTCGCGGCCGTATAGAACGATTTTTCCGGCGCCACTCGACCGCGCGCTCCCGCCGCCGCCGCGGCGGCGTTCGTTTGCGGCCCTGACGCGCCAGGCAACGGACCGGGGGAACGCCATGTCACGCACCAGTTGGCACACCTACTTCATGGACATCGCGCAGGCGGTGTCGACGCGCGCGACCTGCGACCGGCTGAAGGTCGGCGCGGTCATCGTGAAGGACCACCGCATCCTGACGACGGGCTACAACGGCTCGCTGCCCGGCTCGCCGCATTGCGACGAGGTGGGGCATCTGGTGAAGGACGGCCACTGCGTGCGGACGATCCACGCCGAGCAGAACGCCGTGCTCCAGGCCGCGCGTTTCGGCATCTCGCTTTCCGACGCGACGTGCTACTGCACCTTCAAGCCGTGCCTGCAATGCCTGAAAGCGCTTCTCGGCGCGGGCGTGACGCGCATCATCTTCGGCGAGATCTACGGCAACGAAAAATCCTACTTCGGCGAGGAAGACATCCTCAAAGGCTTCGGCAAAAACCCTGTGCAGTCGATCGAGGAAGCGATCGAGGCGGATGCGAAGGCGGCGGCGGGGAAGCTGGTGCAGGGGTTGTAGGGTCTTGCGCGAGCGGGCGCGGCCTACCGGGGCGGGACGCCATTCCGTACGTGAGTCATCCGCGGGCGCGACGTCATCCTGAGCGAAGCGAAGGATCTGGCTGGCCCCTGCTGACGGCTACACGTCAACCGGCGCGGAGCCAGATCCTTCGGCCAGCGTAGCTCGCCTCAGGCCGACGGCACTCGCTACGCACGCCTCGGGATGATGGACCCGCGAGCCGCCTGAAACTCTCTAATTCATTCCCGCGCACGTTTTCTCGTTTTCCGCCCACAGCCAACCGACGATCGCTTCCTTGATATTTTCGAGAGCTTCCTTCTGGTCCTTGCCCTGCGAAACGCATCCGGGCAGCGCGGGGCATTCCGCGACGATCCAGCCATCCTCGGCGCGGGTCAACGTGACATCAAAAAGCATGGCGCCTCCGGTTAACGTCCGTCGAAAACGATAGCACAGGATTGGCGCGTTGCCGACGGTGCGGCGTCGCGTTGGCGGCAAGGCGATTCGGCGATGGTCCGTTGCGTCAATTCGCTTTCAAATACCACGATCGACCGCCAAGGAGAGCGGCGACTCCCCGGGACCGCAGGTGTCCTCACCTGCTTCGAATGCGATGCCGCGTTTCGCAACGGCCGGCTCGCGGCACGAACGGGGCGGCCGCGTTTGTGATTGGCGTACGAGACCGCGCACTCCGTCCGCCTTCGCTTTCGCTTCGGCGTGACTCCGTTTGCGGCCCTGACATCGCGAACGAGCGGCGATGCCGAGGCGGTATCGACCGCGCACTCCGTCCGCCTTCGCTTTCGCTTCGGCGTGACTCCGTTTGCGGCACTGACATCGCGGACGAGCGGCGATGCCTGGGCGGTATCGACCGCGCACTCCGTCCGCCTTCGCTTTCGCTTCGGCGTGACTGCGTTTGCGGCACTGACATCGCGGCCTCCGTTTGCGGCACTGACATCTCCGCGTTCTCCGCGGCTCCGCGCGAACAAATTCACGCGAACGGATTGGCGAGCGTGACCGTCTGGCTGCGTTTGGGGCCGATCGAAATGACGTCGATCGAAACACCGAGGAACTTCGCGCAAAATTCCAGGTAGCTCCGCGCGTTTGCCGGCAGATCCTCGTACCGCGTGATCTCCGTCGTCGTTTCCGTCCAGCCGGGCAGCGTCTCATAGATCGGCTTCGCGCGCGTGAGGGCGCCGAGGTCCGCGGGCATCTCGTCGGTATTTTTGCCGTCGATCTCGTAGCCGACCGCCACCTTCAGCTCCGGCAGCCCGTCCAGCACGTCGAGCTTGGTGACGACAAGGCCCGTGATGTCCGACAGCTCCACCGCGTAACGCACCACCACCAGATCGAGCCAGCCGCAGCGCCGGCGCCGGCCGGTGGTGCTGCCGAACTCGTGGCCCTTTTGCACCAGATGTTCGCCGATGTCGTCCGTCAGCTCGGTCGGGAATGGCCCGCCGCCCACGCGCGTCGTGTACGTCTTCATGACGCCGAGCACCTTGTCGATGGATCGCGGACCGACGCCGCCGCCGGTGCACGCGCCGCCGGCGACCGTGTTGCTGCTCGTGACAAACGGGTACGTGCCGTGGTCGATGTCGAGCATCGTGCCTTGCGCGCCTTCGAACAGCACGTTCTTTTTCTCGCGCACCGCGCGGCCCACAACGCGATACGTGTTCGCCGCGTGCGGTGCGAGGCGCTTGGCGTACGCGCCGTATTCCTCGACGATCGCATCCGCGTCGAGCGCGTCGCGCTTGTAGTACTCGGTCAGCAAAAAGTTCGCCTCGGGCAGCGCCTCGCGCACGTGATGCGAGAGCGTCTCCCTGTCGATCAGCGCGCCGAAGCGAAGGCCATATCGGCCGATCTTGCTCTTGTAGGCCGGGCCGATGCCGCGTCCGGTCGTGCCGATCTTGCCGGCGCCCATGCGATCCTCGGCCGCGGCGTCGAGCGCGATATGCCACGGCATGATGACGTGCGCGCGGTCGGAGATGAGAAGCGACGCCGGGTCTTTCAGGCGGCCTTTCGCGATCAGGCGGTCCATCTCCTCGATTAGCACCTTCGGATTCACGACGACGCCGTCGCCGATGACGCACGTCACGCGGTCGTGAAGGATGCCCGACGGGATGTGATGAAGGATCGTCGTTTCGTCGCCGACAACGACCGTATGGCCGGCGTTGTTGCCGCCCTGATAACGCACCAGAAAGTCGGCCTGCTCGCTGAACAGATCGACCACCATGCCTTTGCCTTCGTCGCCCCACTGCGTACCGATAATGATGACCGCGGGCATGCGTCCCGTGTCCTTCCGATGTCAGGGATTGCGTTTTTGGGATTTCGAACGTGCGGTAAGCCGCGCCATTCGGCCCGGTGATTGATCCTGTCACAGGAAGTGGCGAGTGTCGAGTGACGAGTGACGGTTGATTTCGAATCGGGGAGTTGGGAATGCGGGTGCCACACTTTTGACCGAGCGCCCGAGGTCAAAGGTGTGCCCTTCGTTGTCGGCACACCGTTCCCGGCCTGCGGCCGGTAAAAGTGTGGCACCCGTCCCAACTGTCGGCGCGGTCTATTCCGTCCATATGCGCCGATGCGCACCATGCAAAACGGGCGCGGCTTTTTTTGCCGCGCCCGTTCCTGATCTCCGTCCGCGATGGACTTCGGCCTGTCGCCCTATCTAGCAGCCGCAGCCGTCGTCGTCATCGTCATCATCGTCGTCGTCATCGTCGTCGCCGTCGGCCGTGTCGTCGTCGGCATCGTCGGCGCCGATGAACGCGGTGCCCGTCTGCATGAATCCGCTATCGGCCACAAGGCGCCAGTCAAATCCGTCCGTCGCGAACTCGTCGGTGGTGGCGATGAACGAGAAGTCCTTGAAGTCGCCTTCCTCGATGTCGCCCACGAACGCGGTCGTCACGGTGGTGTTGTGCATCCAGTTGATCCCCTGGATGTTCATCTCGTCCTCGAAGATTTCCGCGACCCACTCGCCGCCGTGGTCCGAGTCCGGAACCATGAGATCGCTCGAGAGCACGTAATCCGGCGACGGCATGAAGATCTCGACGAGGTAGATCCAGTGCTGGCCCTCGACGTTTGGGCTCGTCGTGTTGGAAACGCGGAAGTTGAACTCGTACTGCGTGTTCGATTCGAGCGTCGCGGGGCTTGACGATTCGACCGTGCCGGTAAAGCCCGCGCCGTCGTCATCGTCGCCGATGTCATCGTCCGCGGCGTCGTCGTCCGCGGCGTCATCGTCCGCGGCATCATCGTCCGCGGCGGTATCGTCGTCCTGCGCGAAAGCGGGGACGGCGACGATCATCGCCAGGCAGGCAAGAAGGCCCGCAAACCAAAAGCGCGTCATAAATTGCTCCCTCCGAAGGCGCCGTGCCGAAGGACACCCTATTCCGCGACCAATCGGCGCCGCTTGCGTGCGAACTTAGCGGAAATCCTTAAGCATATCAACACAAAAGGCCGGCTGTTTCATAAATTTCCCACGCCGGCGCTCACGTCCATAACAAAGCGGGCGCGGCTTGTGCCGCGCCCGCCCCTTGGACTGTCGTTGACCCTACGCCCGCAACACGCGCGGACGATAGCCTCATTTAGCAGCCGCAGCCGCCGTCATCGTCGTCATCGTCGCCGCCGCTCGGTTCCCCGTCGGTATCGTCATCGGCCGCGTCGTCATCGTCACCGTCGGTGTCGTCGTCGGTGTCGTCGTCCGCCGAGCCGCCGATTTCCGCGACGCCGGTGTCGAACAGGCCGCTATCGGCCACGACGCGCCAGGGGAAGCCGTCCGTCGCGTCCGCGTCGGTCGTCGCCATGAAGGAGAAGTCAAGCGACTCGCCTTCCTGGATGTCGCCATTGATCGCGGTCGTCGCGATGTTGTTGAACTCCCAAAGGATGCCCTGCGTGCCGTCGACATCCTCGATCACCTGCGCGTTCCAGTCGCCGTCGGACGGATGCAGCGGATCGGGCGTGTGGACGCTCGCGCTGTCGATCACGTAGTCGGGCGAGGGCATGAACATCTCGACCAGATAGACCCAGTGGTTGCCTTCGACATCCGCGGACGTCGTGTTCGCGACGGAGAACTCGAATTCGTATTCGGAGTCCGCTTCGAGCGCCGTCGGGCTGGAGAACGTCACTTCGGCCGAGAAGTCATCGTCATCGTCATCGTCGGCCGCGTCGTCGTCCATGTCGTCATCCGCCGCCGTGTCGTCATCCGCGGCGTCGTCGTCCGCGGCCGTATCGTCATCCTGCGCGAAGGCCACGGAGAACGATCCCACGAGAAGGACGAGGATCATCGCCATGAGGATTTGCATTGCTTTCATTGTCGCCATACTCCCAATTGGATTTCTCGATGAATCGGCCCGCCGAAAGACCCTCCCTCGCGGCCGGATCACTCAAAAAGTTGGGTAAATCTAAGGGGAAACGAAAAAAGTATCAAGACCTCCATTTTTCGCCCGCCGGATCCTCGTAAAACCGCCGAGCCCGCGCCCCACTTTCCTCTTTCCTTTTTTCCCCGCCGTCTTTTCCCGCTCCCGGTTGCCCGGCGCGCGACGCCTCCTTAGTATGCCCTTCCCCTTCGATCGACCAGGGCGAGGAGCGGCATGGACAAGGCGGGCGCGCGCGGCGTTTTCGTGACATTCGAGGGCATCGAGGGTTCGGGCAAGACGACGCAGATCGCCCGTGTCGCCCAGCGCCTTCGCGCCGCCGGCCGCGATGTCGTTGCCACGCGCGAGCCCGGCGGATGCCCGATCGCCGACCGCATCCGCGAGATCCTGCTTGACGCGCGCAGCGTCGATCTGGCGCCGCGCGCCGAGCTTCTGCTGTATCTGGCGTCCCGCGCGCAGCACGTGGATGAGGTTATCGAGCCGGCGCTCGCCGCCGGGCGGATCGTCCTTTGCGACCGTTTTCACGACGCGACCGAGGCCTATCAGGGCGTCGCGCGCGGCCACGGCGCCGGCCACGTGCGCGAGCTGTCCGCGATGGCGCTGTCGGCCCCGGAGCCGGACCTGACCATTCTGCTCGATCTTTCGCCCGAGACCGGCCTCGCCCGCGCCAGGGCTCGCGCACAAACCCTGCCCGACGCGCACAAGGAAGACCGCTTCGAGCGCGAGGCGATCGCGTTTCACGAGGCGGTGCGCCGGGCGTATCTCGACATCGCCGCGCGCGAGACGAACCGCGTGGTCCTCATCGACGCCAACGCGGACGCCGATACCGTGTTCGCCCGCGTGTGGGCGCCCATCGCCGCGAGACTCGGGGTTTTGGCGTGACGGCCCAGGCCTGGCCGACGCTCGACGACGTCGTCGGCCAGCCGCGCGCGGTCGGCATCCTTCGACGCAGCATCGCAAGCGATCGCGTCGGCGGCGCGTATCTGTTCGCGGGCCCCGAGGGCGCGGGCAAGTTGACCGCTGCGCGAGCGTTTGTCGCCGACCTTTTCTGCCACGAGCGCGGCGAGGCGCCCGGCGACGCGAGCGCCGTGTTTCGCAAGCTGCGCGACGGGAACCACGCGGACTTTTTCGAGTTCGGACCCGACGGACCGTTTGTCAAGGTCGATCAAATCCGCGAGATGCGCGAAGCCGCGTCGCTCGCGCCGTTCGAGGCCAATCGAAAAGCGTTCGTCCTTGGCGAGGCCGAGCGGATGAATCCCGCGGCTTCGAACGCCTTTCTGAAGGTGCTCGAGGAGCCGCCGGGGCGATCGTTGTTCATTCTCGTCACCTCGGCGCCGCAGCGGTTGTTGCCGACGATCCGCTCGCGCTGCCAGATGATCGCCTTCGGCATCTCGGAGCCAGGTGCGGTGGCGGATGTGCTCGTCGATAAACGAGGCCTGACGCGCAACGACGCCCTGATCGTCGCGCGGCTTTCCGGCGGCTCGATCGGCCGCGCGATGGCCATTCCTGACGAGGTTCTCGCCGCGCGGCGCGAGGTCGGCCGCGTGTTTTTTTCGCTCGTACCCGGACGCGACCGCGCCACGCGCGCGTTGGCGCAAATCCTGTTGGATTGGCCGGAGGGTGTGGATAACGCGCTCGATATGATAAAAACGTTTGTCGCCGACGCGATGCGTCACTTGGCCGGCGCTCCCGCAAGCGAATTGACGCACGCCGACCTCGCCGGGGAAGCGGCCGCGTTCGCGGACCGTTTCGAGCCGGCGATCCTGGCGCGCAAGTCGCGCGCGGTGACATACACGCAACGACTGCTCGCGAGAAACGTCAATCGTCAACTCGCGATCGAGACGATGTTGTTCGAGCTCGCGTCGCCGCGCGGCTCGGACTATGGACGAAGGATGCCCCGATGAATGTGGTGAAAGTGAAATTCGCTGGAAGCAACCGGCCGGTCGCCTTCGACTCCGGAGGCCTTGCCGTCGCGAAAAACGATACGCTGGTGGTTCCCGACGATCACGGCCCGCGCCTGGCGACGGTGTTCGAGATCCAGGAGGACAACGAGTCCGCGGAGCTTCCGCGCGTGGTGCGCGCCGCGACGCGCGACGACATCGATCGCGGCACAAGGATGCGCGAGCGCGAGGCCGAGTCCCTTCTCGCATGCCGCGAGGCCGTCCGCCGGCGCGAGCTGCCGATGAAGGTGATCCACGCGGAATACATCTTCGACGGCACCAAGATCATCTACCATTTCACGGCCGAGGGCCGTGTCGATTTCCGCGACCTGGTCCGCGAGCTGGCCCAGCGATACCGGACGCGCATCGAGATGGTGCAGATCGGGGTGCGCGATGCCGCCAAGCTCCTGACCGGCGTCGGCGTCTGCGGGCGCACGTTGTGCTGCTCCACCTTCCTGCAATGCTTCGCGCCCGTATCCGTGAAGATGGCCAAGGACCAGAACCTCGCCCTGAACGACTCAAAGATCTCCGGCGTGTGCGGCCGGCTCAAGTGCTGCCTGCGTTATGAGCACGAGGTTTACACGGATTTCAAGCGCGAGTTGCCCAAGGTCGGCAAGCGGGCCAAATGCCCCGAAGGCATTGGGCGCGTGGTGCGCCACGATCCCATCGCGCGCAAGGTGTTCATCTATCTGGAGGAAGGCGGCGGTGAAGTGGCGTGCGATCCGGATGTCGTGGAGCGCGTCGCGCCGCCGCCGCCCACGCCGAAAAAGCCCCGGAACGAAACGCCGGATACGACGCCCGCCGGAGCCGATGCGCGCGACGCCGAGCCGGCCAACGGCGAAGCCGCGGATAGCTCCAAGGGCGCGGCGGCCGTGCCGACCGCGGAATCCGGCGCCGATGCGGACGCGACCGGTGACGGGGAATCGAACGGCGGCGCGTCGAACGGCGACGCGGGCGATACGGGGTCGAACGCGCCCGCCGGCTGAGGCGCGGCGTCGCTCGATTCGGGCATCGCCATGGCCGAAGGCGAAAAGATGATCGCGGGCAACCGGCGCGCGCGTCACGAGTACCACATCCTCGAGGAGCTCGAGGCGGGGCTCGCGCTGACGGGCACCGAGGTGAAGTCGCTGCGCGAGGGCAAGGCGAGCATCGCCGAGGGCTACGTGGAGTTCCGCGACGACGGCGCCTGGCTTGTGGGCGCGCACATCCCCCCCTATTCCCACGGCAACATCGCCAATCACGAACCGTTTCGAAAGCGCCGCCTGCTGCTGCGCGCGCGTGAGATCAAGAAATGGGGCGAACGCGTGCGCGAACGCGGCTACACCGTCGTGCCGCTGGCGCTGTATTTCTCCAAGGGCCTCGCCAAACTGAAAATCGGGCTCGCCAAGGGCAAGTCGCTTGGCGACAAGCGCGAAACCATGCGCGAGAAGGACGCCAGTCGCGAGATCGAGCGGGAACTCCGCCGCCGCGGCTGACCGCGCGACTACGGGCGTCCGGTATCGCGCGCCTCGCCGGCGCCCCGCGCGTCCATGATCTCCCGCGCCGCACCCTCGACGACCGGCGCGATCGCGTCCGCCATGATCGCGTGCCCGCGCGCGGTCGGATGCACCTCGTCCTGCCACGGGTCCTCGCCCCGCCGCGTTGCCTCGGCCATCCGCGCGTGCGGATCGACCAGCGGATCGCCGTTTTGGCTCGCGTACGCATAAAGCCGGTCGAGATACGGCATGAACGCCACGACGTCCTCCCGCGCCGGAACCCGGTCCGTTTGCGCAAAGCGGTTCGCGGGCGTGCGGGACGCGGGGACGATCCACACCGGACGCGCGCCGGACTCGCGGATCGATCGCCCCAGCCCCTCGATGTCGCGCGCGAACGTGTCGGCCATGCGTCGCTCATCGTCGGCGTCGAGGCCGACTTCGGCCGCCTGCTCGAGATGCGTCTTGAGCCGGCGCGCCAGCGGGCCACGCAGCAAATTTCTCATCGCGGCATACAGGGGAACGCGCCGCAACAAACGGCGCGCTCGCGACGGCGGCGCGGGACTCCATGCGCCACCGGCCTCGAAGACCTTCCGCGCGGCGTCGAATTCCACAAGGACGGCCGGCTGCGTGTAAACGAGCACGAGATCCGCCCGAAACGCACGCCATTTCGTATCGAACAGGATACGGTGCTGCAAAATCGACGTCCCCGGAACGCCGGCGTTGATCGTCTCCCACGGCCCGAGCGCCGCGAGCCGGCGCGCAAGCCGCGTCGTGTACGCCGCCGCGAGCGGAACCCGATAGCCATAGGTGGTCGAGTCGCCGACCGACAACAGACGCCACGACCCCGCCGGCTTTTCGACGCGCGGGGCGGGGCCGCGCAATCCCAGGTTGTTCAGGTTTTCGTCGCCGGCAAACGGAGCGTGAGACCCCGGGTAGAGCTCCAGGGCGACGGCGAACGGATCCTTGAATATTCCCTCGGCCGGAATTTCGTGGAGCCCGAACGCGGCGACCAAGGCGTTCATCATCGCGAACGCCAGCACGGCGGCGATAACGGCGAAAAGGATCGGCCGCCGGCGCGCCGTCACGGCGACGGTTCCGCGGTGACGACCGCCGGCGCGTGTTCGCCGCCGCCGCGCATGATCCTTTCCGCCTCGCCAAGGACGACGGGCGCCATCGCCTCGGCGAGAATTTCGTGCCCGCGGGCGGTCGGGTGCACGAAATCCTGCAACAGATCCTCGCCGTTTTTCCTCGCGGAAACGAGTGACGGATACGGATCCACCACGGGATCGCCGTGTTCGCCGGCGTACGCGAAAAGCGCGCCTAAAAAAGGCAGCGCGGCAAGCAGGTCGTGCCGCGTGGGCGGGCGGTCCAGGTTCGCGAGCGGCTCCAGCGGATGGCTTGAGGCGATGATCGACCACACCGGCCGCGCCCCCGCGCGCCGGATCGCGGCGCCAAGGCCCGCAAGATCGCGCGCCAGTCCTTGCGCGATCCGCGCGTTCCTGTTTTCGCCGCCGGACATTTCGAGCGCCTGTTCGATGTGCGTTTTCATGCGCCGCGTCATCGGTCCGCGAAGCGCGCGGCGAAGCGCGGCGTACACCGGCACGCGACGAATAATCCGGCGCGCGGCCGACGGCGCGTCGGGCGCCCACGCGCCCTCGCGGTCGAGCGCGTCGCGCACGACCTCGAATTCGTCAGCGACGTTCGCCGAGACGTACACCAGCACGATGTCCGGCGACAGATCGCGAAGCCTGGCGTCGAAGAGGATACGATGCTGCACGATGGCGGTGCCGGGAACGCCCGCATTGATCGCCTCCCACGGCCCGAGCGCCGCGAGCTTCTCGCCAAGGCGGTGGGTGTAGGTTTCCCTGGCCGCGACGCCCGATCCGAACGTGGAGGAATCGCCGATGGACACAAGCCGCCAGGTTCCCGGCGGCTTCCGCGTCGCGACGTCGCCGCCCCGAAATCCGTAATTGTTCACGCGGTCGAATTCCGCGAACGGAATGCTCGCGCCGGGAGCCAGTTCAAGCGCGACGGCGAATGGATCCTTGTAGAAGGCGCCCGACGGCTCGCGATGAAGTCCGAAAAGTGCGATCGCGGCGTTCACGAGCAAGAACGCGATGGCCACGGCCGCCGCGGCGAACACGCGGCGCCGGTTTCGCGTCTTCACGCCGGGTCTCCCGCCGCGGGCGCCTCGCGGCTCACACCGACTTTTCGGCCTGGGGTTCGCCCGGCCGCGCGACGATGGTGTTGCCCGTCATCTTGACGATGCGCGGCTTGCCGCCAACGAGCCTCAGCGTGAAGACCGCCTCGGTTTTGGAGCGCAGCGCCATACCGCCGGCGGTCGCCGTCTCGACGACGGTCTGCGACACGCGCGCATCCTCGCCGTCCGTTTCCACCTGCTGCCCTTCGATGGCGTAGCTGTACGCGTCGAACTTGCTTGCATTGCGTTCCGCGGTGTCGAGATATTCCTTCGCCGCGACGCGCCGCGGCTCCTCGCGCCCGAAACGGATTTCGACTTCGGCATCGCTCGCGTAAATCTTGCGCATCGCCGCGAAATCGCGCGCGTTCGCCGCCTCCTCCAGCCGATCCATGAGCTTGGCGATCTGCTCGCTCGACGGCGGCGCGGCCGGTCCGGGATCGGGCGTTTTCGCGCATGCGGCGCCAAAAAGCGCGGCAAGCGTCAGCAGGATGAAAAGGATTCGGCGCAAGGAATTCTCCGGGAAAGGACGCGACGACTCTATTCCAGGTCGATGTCGATGAGTAGCCCGCCGGCCTCGTCGCGCACCGAGCGCTCGGGCGCGAAGCCCGTCATCACCCCGTCGAGAAGCGCCGAGCCCGTTCGTCGCGTGGAAACGTAGACCTGCCCGCCGGCGGGCGCGCCGACACTCGTCGCCAGATCGTCGAGGCGGCGGATCCGGATATCCTCGCCGTCGCGAATGAAGATCGCCGCCGGAACGATGCGAAGAAAAACCTTTTCGCCGGCGACCGACGGCGTGACGAGAAGAGCGCCTTGCGCCGTTCCGGTCCGGAGATCCTCCACGAACGGCAGCCGACCGAAAGCGCCCGCGGACAGCGTGTCGGCGCGGACCGGATCGCCAAGGCGCACCAGCACCTCGCCGCCCGCCCGCACCTTGTAAGTCGAGGTGGCCGCCTGCGAGGAGGAATGCACGCGCACCGTCGCGCCGCGCGCGCGGTACGCATCCTCGCCGGTCTTCGCGGCGGACAGATCGGCAACGCGCCAGACGCCGTCCGCCGTTTGTTCGTCGATGCGAACGCCGGCCGCTTCGAGCGCCGGCGGCGACGCGCGCGTGACGCGCAAAACGACCCACGGCGCGGGTCTGTCGAGCGCGGCGATGAGACGCTCGATATCCGCGACGTTCTCATCGGTGTCGCTGACGATGATCGCGTTTCGCGCGGTGTCGACCTCGGCGCGTCCCTCGTTCGAGAGCATCGCACGGACCTTCGGAAGGAAATCTTGAGCCGGTGCCGACGTAATGGCGATGACACGGCTCGCGGCCCACGCCACCGGCGCAAAAAACGCCGCGATAACCAACGTCAACGCCAAAATCGCGAATCTGCGTCGATTTTTCACTTTGCGTCCGCCTTGACCCATTGAAAAACGTTCGCGCGGTAGGCAAGAATAACACGAATGGGGGTTGATAGCCCTTAAATCCAATCGATTCGTTTGAAAAGTAGTTCAAGGACGTCAAACCACTCGTGATCCATACGCTCGAACATCGCGCCGCCATTCGGAGCAAGGTCTCCAAGGCCGTGCATCCGGCGAAGCTGCTTTCGGGGTTCTTGAAAGCCCGAAAGACCGGCGAGCTGATCTTCCGTGAGGGTGCGTCGGAACGCACGCTCTTTTTGCGCAACGGCTGCATCGTTTACCCCACGGCCCGCATCCTCGAAAAAACGGAGTTCGGCGATTACCTCGTTTCGCGCGGCATTCTGACCGCGCGCGAAAACCGCGGCTTCCGAAACCGCGCGAAAGAACGCGGCGAGGCCCCCTACGATCTGATGGTCGAAGATCGCATCCTCACGCGCGCGGAACTCGAAGAACATCGGGTCAAATTCGACGAGGAAACGCTTTCGGACGTTTTTTCCATGACGATGGGCGAATTCGCTTTTGTCGAGTGCGACATCGACGTGCCGGATTCCGAAGTCTCCACCGCGAAGACCGCGTCGGCGATCGTCGACGGCATCGTGCGCCACTACAACACGCTGATGATCTCCGACCGTCTCATCCGCCGGCTGAAGACGCCGCTGCGCATGAACCCGCACGGTTTCATCGACGCCGAGGAGTTGCGCAAGGTTCCGGTCGTCGCGCGCTTCCTCGCGGAGATTCGCGACGATCGCCCGCTCAAGGACGTCATCACGAACGCCGGCCTGAATTCGACCGAGGGCCTGGCCGTCTGCTTCGGCCTTTTGACGCTGGATGTGCTCAAATTCATCGTGCCGCCCGCGAAAAGACGCGAGATCGCCCGCGCGCGAAAGGCGCGCCGCCGCAACGATCCGTTCGAGAAGCTCTACAAGGAAGCGCTCGCGAGCGTCGAGCAGATCCACGAGCGCTTCAAGGACGAGCCGCGTCTGTCGGAGATGGACGTGCCCGTCGGCACGACCAACGAGGAGATTTTCCGCGAACTCGGCATCGGCGCGGACGCGCCCCGCGAGCTGCGCGAGCGCGTCGCGCGCCTTCTGGATCTCAAACGCCAGCGCCGCGCGATGCTGGACGAAGAGGGCGCGGCCGGCGAGGACGCCGTGGCGACGATCGCCCCCGGCGCCGGGGGGGAAGCCGACGCCGCGGACGACGAGACGGGGCTCGGTGGTGCCGGACTCGATCTGGGCGGCGAGGACGACGAGGACATCGGCCACGAGATCGCCGAAGACTTCGACGCCGGTTTCGGAGCGGACGAGTCGTTCACCGATTTCGTCGATGACCAGACAAACCCGATGGACGACTACGGCATCGGCGATCCGACGCAGGTGCACTTCAGCCCGGAAGAGCCCGACGACACCGTGTACAACGCGCTGCGGACCTACAGCGACGAAGGGCGATGGGATATCGCCAACGCCGCGTTCGAGGAATTGAAGCGGCGCGGATCGACGGACGCCGGCGTGCTCGCGTACGGCGGCTGGGTGAAATACCACCTCTCGAACGCGGATCCGTTCGGCGTCGCCTCCGCGTTGATCCAGGAAGCGATCAACGCGCAGCCGGCGCACGACGTGCCCTACCTCATCATGGGCAAGCTCTACTTCGAGGAAGGCGACAAGGGAATGGCCGAGCTCTACCTCGTGAAAGCCGTCGAAAAAAACTCCGACTGCTACGAAGCCAAGGACCTGGTCAAGAAGATCTACGAAACACGGTAGTTTCGCGTTGGCGTCGCGGCGTCAGGGCCGCGCCCCGGCATCGTCGTCCGGGCTGCATTTCAGGGCCGCAAACGAAGTCCCGCCGAAGCGAAAGCGAAGGCGGACGGAGTGCGCGGTCGATACCGCCTTGGCATGACCGCTGTGTTTCGCGACGACGTCAGGGCCGCAAACGCAGTCCCGCTTCGAGCGGGACGGAGTGCGCGGTCGATACCGCCTTGGCATGACCGCTGTTTTTCCGAAGCAGGCGCGATGCCTGCGCTACCGGCGCAGAGCCGCGCGCCGTCAAATTCGCTCGAACCGCCCTTGGAAAAACCGCAGCTTCTCGGGCTCGTACGTGAAACGCAATCCGCGGATCGACGCGCGGCGATCGTAAAGATCGGCGACGCTCTCCCACGTCACGTCCATGTGCGCCTGCGTGTAGACGCGGCGCGGAATCGTGAGACGCACGAGTTCGAGCGCGGGGCGATAGTTTTCGCCCGGAGCCTTTCTCCCGGCCGAGACGTTGCCGCGCTCCATCGCACGCACGCCGGACTCGATGTACAGCTCCGCGGCTAGCGCCTGCGCGGGGTATTCGTCCTGGTCGATGTGCGGCAGGAATTCCTTCGCGTTCAGATACACCGCGTGACCGCCGATCGGACGCACGATCGGGATGCCGTGGTCGATCAGCTTTTGCCCCAGGTATTCGACCTGCCCCACGCGCGCACGCATGTGGTCGTATTCGATCGACTCGCGGATGCCCTGCGCGAGCGCGAGCATGTCGCGGCCGGCCATGCCGCCGTACGTGTGCAGACCCTCGTAGATGACCACCATCTCCCGCGCCTTCTGCGCGATCGCGTCGTCGTTGACGGCGAGGAACCCGCCGATGTTCACGAGGTGGTCCTTCTTGCTGCTGATCGTGCAACCGTCGGAGTAGGAGCAGATCTCTTTCAGGATCGCGGCGATCGTGCGGTCCTGCTGACCCTCCTCTTTCGTCTTGATGAAATACGCGTTTTCCACAAGGCGCGTCGCGTCGAGCATCACGAGCACGCCGTTCCTTTGGCACAGCTCGTACACCTCGCGGAAGTTCGCGAGGCTCGCGGGCTGGCCGCCGGCCATGTTGACGTTCCCCTCGAAGCTCACGTACGGCACGCGGTCCGCGCCGTATTCGTTGATGACCGCCTCGAGCTTGCCCAGGTCGATGTTACCCTTGAACGGCGAAAGGTCGTCCGGGTCGTGCGCTTCGTCCACGATCACGTCCACGAACTTTCCGCCGGCGAGCTCCTGGTGGATTTTCGTCGTCGTGAAATACATGTTCCCCGGCACGATGTCGCCCGGCTTGATGAGGATCTGCGAGAGGATGTGTTCGGCGCCGCGGCCCTGGTGCGTCGGAATGACGTGCGCGTAGCCGTAGACCTCCTGAATCGTCTCGACCATCTCGTAGAAGCTCTTGGAGCCGGCGTACGCCTCGTCGCCGAGCATCATCTTGGACCACTGCATGTCGCTCATGGCGCTCGTGCCGGAGTCGGTCAGAAGGTCGATGTAAACGTCCTCCGAACGCAGAAGGAACGTGTTGAAACCGGCCTCGGCGATCGCCTCCTCGCGGAAGGTGCGCGTGGTCATCTTGATGGGCTCGACGACCTTGATGCGGAAAGGCTCCGCCCAGCTACGGCGTTGAATCGTGGCCATGGATTTCCTCTCGTCGGGGGGCTTGCGGTGCGTTGCGCGATCCGAATTACCGCGCGAGCGCGGATATGGCAAGCGATGGTGCCGCCCCTTGCGGTGTTTTGGTCCTTTCGTCAGCCTGATCGTTTCCGCGCGCGTTTTTGGCGGGTATCGTGCGTTTTCGCGGGTTTTGGCCGCGAGGTGTGCATTTCGCGCCCGCGGCGAGAGGGAATGTTTTGAACGTCGACAAGGAAATCAAGCGCGCGTTCCGGCCGCTCGAGCCGTTCCGCGAGTTTTTCGAGACGGAATCGCTTGGCGGGTTGTTCCTTTTGATCGCGACGATCGTCGCGCTCATCCTTGCCAACTCGGAGTGGAGCGGCGCCTACGAGCACGCGCGGCACCTCGATCTGCGCCTTGGCGCGGGCGACGGGGCGGCCTCGATGTCGCTTCTGCACCTCATCAACGACGGGCTGATGGCGGTGTTCTTTTTTGTCGTCGGCCTGGAGATCAAGCGCGAGCTTCTGATCGGCGAGCTCTCCAGCCCGCGCAAGGCGATGCTGCCGGCGGTCGCCGCCGCGGGCGGCATGCTCGCGCCCGCGCTCATCTTCGTCGCGTTCAACACCGGCGAGCCGACGATCCGCGGCTGGGGCGTGCCGACGGCCACCGACATCGCGTTCGCGCTCGGCGTCACCGCGCTGCTCAAAAACCGCGTGCCCGACGCGCTGCGCGTTTTTCTGGTCGCGCTTGCGATCGTGGACGACCTGGGCGCCATTCTCATCATCGCGATCTTTTACAGCGAGAGTCTGTCCATGCCCGCTCTCGCGGCGGCGGCCGGCGTTTTCGCGCTGATGGTGATCGCCAACCGCATGCGCGTTCGCCCTATGGCGGTATTCGCGTTTCTCGGCGCCCTGCTGTGGCTCGCCTTCTTGCAATCGGGCATCCACGCGACGATCGCGGGCGTCGCCGCGGCGATGACGATCCCCGCGCGCCCACGCCTTGGCATCGAGGAATGTCACGAGCGCGTGCGCGGCATTCTCGAACGGCTCGGCAGGCTCGCGACCGAGCCCGCGTCGAAACAGCGCCGCCAGCGCGAGGCCGACGAGATCCACGCGCTCGAGTCCGTCGGTCATCAGGCGAATTCGCCGCTGGCGACGATCGAGCATCGTCTGAATCCCGTCGTCATGTTCGCGATCATGCCGCTTTTCGCGCTCGCCAACGCGGGCGTGGAGCTTTCCAGCCGTGCGATGGCGTCGCTTGGCGATCCGGTCGCGCTCGGCATCTTTTTCGGGCTGTGGATCGGCAAGCCCGCCGGCATCCTCCTGCTGTCCTGGATGGCGGTGAAGGCGCGCGTGGCCGATCTGCCGGGCGGCGCGAACTGGCGCCAGATGGCGGGCGCGGGGTGCCTGGCGGGCATCGGATTCACGATGTCCCTTTTCATCGCGGCGCTGGCGTTCGGCGAAAGCGCCGAGCTTGGCGTCGCTAAATTCGCGATTCTCCTGGCCTCGCTTGCGGCCGGCATCACGGGTACGATTCTGCTTCTGAAGCGCAACCCCGGGGATGCCGACGCGTGACGCATTCGCCGTTCCTCTACGACCTTCTCGTCATCGTCGTGGCCGCCGTCATCGCGGCGGCGCTGGTGCGCAAGGTGCATTTCCCCACCGTCGCGGGCCTTCTGCTCGCCGGTGCGCTCGTGGGGCCGTATGGGCTTGCCCTGACAAGCGACGTCGAGCGCATCAACCAGCTTGCCGAGATCGGCGTCATCCTGCTGCTGTTCACGATCGGGCTCGAGCTGTCGCTCTCGCGCCTCGCGAAAAACGCGCGCCTGGTGCTAGCCGGAGGCGGCATGCAGGTGGCGTTCACGATTCTCGCCGTGGCGGTGCTTGCTGCGTTCGCGGGGCTTTCGACGCGGCGGGCGATCTTCTTCGGCTTCCTGTTCGCGCTCTCGTCCACCGCGATCGTGTTGCGCGTGCTGATGGAGCGCTCCGAGCTCGACGCGCCGCACGGTCGGATGATCCTGTCGGTATTGATCTTCCAGGACCTGTGCGTCGTGCCGATGATGCTCCTGACGCCGATCCTCGGCGGGCAGACGGGCGACAGCGTGGGGCTATCGGTGGCGATCGCTCTCGCCAAGGCGGCCATCGTCGTCGCGGCGACGGTCCTCGTCGCGCGCGTCGTCATCCCGCCGATCTTCGCGCGCGTCGACGCCACGCGAAGCCGCGAGGTCTTCGTGCTCGCGGTCATCGGCGTGTGCGCGGGCGCGGCCTACGCCACCGAATACGCCGGCATGTCGCTTGCGCTCGGGGCGTTTCTGGCGGGGCTCATGCTCTCGGACACGGAATACGGCCATCGCGCGATGACGGACGTCCTGCCGCTGCGCGACGTCTTCCTTTCCGTGTTCTTCGTCTCCATGGGCATGCTGATGGACGTGCGTCTGTTCGCGACGCGGCCGGTCGCCGTCGCCGCGATGCTCGCGGGCTTTCTGCTTCTCAAGGGCGCGATCGCGGGCATCATCGCGCTGGCGTCCGGCGCCGCGCCGCGCACGTCCTGGCTGACCGCCGTGGGCCTCGCGCAGTTCGGCGAGTTCGGCTTCGTGCTCGCGGGCGCGGGGCACGCCGCGGGTCTCGCGGACACGGAGGACCTGCACCTGGTGCTGACCGCCGGCGTGCTGTCGATGTTCGCGACGCCGATCCTCATCGCCGCCGCGCCGCGCTTCGCGGGCGAGCGCCTGTTTTCGCGGCTCTCGCGCCTTTCGCGCGCGAAGGACTGGGACGAGACGCCGCCGCCCGCGCGGATCGCCGATCACGTCGTCATCGTGGGCTACGGCCTTGCGGGCCGGCACCTGGCGACCACCTTGCGCCGTGCGCGCACGCCATATCTGCTCTACGAGCTGAACGCGGAGACGGTGCGCCGCGCCCGGCGCGAGGGCGAGCCGATCCACTACGGCGACATCACGAGCCCGGAGACGATCCATAAGGCGGGCGCCGAACGCGCGCGGGCGGTCGTGCTGCTCATCAACGATCCGCAGGCCGCTCGCCGCGCGATTCACGCTATCCGCCACCATGCGCCGAAAACGCCGATCTTCGCCCGCGCGCGTTATGCCGTCGAGGCCGAGCACCTCTCGGCAATGGGCGCGTCCGAGGTGGTCATCGAGGAGGTCGAGGGCGCGCACGCGGTGGCGCGGTTGCTGATGGAGAGATTGACTGTTGTAAACGATGTCAACGAGAAATAGGGACTATGTTGCTCGCCTCAAATTTTGAACCGACTTCGTTATATATTAGCTTCACAGGCATGATAATCTCCATCAAGGCATGCCCTGTGCGCGAGACTTTCCGCTCGATCATAAATCTCTTCGGCATGCTGATCGATCTTTTCATCCAGCAATGTGGCGAATTTCAGGCAGGACCACCAGTCTCCACGCGCGCACCCCTGTCGGAACAAATCGAACGCTATCTCGAAATCCACCGGTAGCCCGTATCCGCTCGAGTACATTTCGGCAAGATTGCCACAACCGCGTCCGTACCCGGCGCCGCACGCCATTTCAAAGAAAAAGAACACGTCACCGCGCCCTTCATATACATTAGCCGACAACACGCCCAAATTCGAACATGCAATAAAGTCGCCCGTAAAACAGGCATATTCATATAAATCGACCGCCATATCCGAGCTAACCGGAATCCCAATGCCGTTTTCATAAAAGACACCCAGATTTCGACAAGCAAAATCCACTCCCATATTGCACGCGAACGTCGTATGATATAGTGCTAATTCGGTATCGAGATCCACTCCATCAGCAGAATAGTATTCCCAGCCCAAATTGGCACAAGCGACATAGTCGCCGCTTGAACATCCTATGCTATAAAAATTTGCCGCCCGTTCGTCATCACGAATCGGGCCATCATCGTAGATCGACCCAGCCATTCCACATGCTTGCGGGTGGCGCGCATGGCACAATGTCTCTAGCATGTCTGCATTGAGACGCAAATTTTCTTTGCTGTAACGTATATCAATAGGCAAGCTCTCGTTGTAGGCGCGTAACCTCTGCTTGCAAGCATCAAATGAATCGCGTTTACACGCCTCCGCGATATCATACCAGTCAACGGCAAATTTCACTGAAGGTGTTCTTGGTATGTCGTTTTTATAATAGTTGCTATCCGTATCAGTTGTCGTTCGTTTATCGCTCTTCGTTGCGGGAGTGTCATACGAGCGCCTTGTCGTAAAATATACAATGGCAGCGGCTACCAGAAAGACAAATAGGGATGCCAAGATCCCTGTGAATACAATCTTTCGAAGTTGCATTCGAAATTGCATTAGATCGATATTACTCCAAGCCAAGTAGCTGAAACACCGTTAACAGAGACGACGCAAGAGCATTTCTCGTTTTGCGATTAAAGCGGACATTCGTTCGATTCTGCAATAAATGAATAACATCAGGGATAAATTTAGTGCAACCTCCACCCCCTCCCAAATCTTCGTAATTATCTGGATCGTCGGTGCCATCATCGTCACCCTGATCGTCGTCATCATCGTCGCTATAATAGGCGCCAACGGATCCTATCCCAAGTTCATCAAGTTCCCCCCGATTGCCGCCAGCGCTGCCCATACCTTGTATTACGCCCGCAAGTAGGCGACCAATTTCGTTAGAAAGATCGATTCGGCCCAATCGCCCAACAAACGGGTCAACCTGAAAATTTGGCTGATCGATATTCGGGATACTCAGATCAGAGGCAACACCACCCATCAAACGTGGCACATATCGCCGCCCGCCCTGACGGGATGTCAAGCCCGGCACTGTTGCTTGGCTCATTTTTATAGGCACATACAGTTTCTTATAAGTCACGTTGCACCTCCCGTTCATTCTGTGGGGTTTATCGATAGTGAGTTTACTACTATCCTATCACGAGACAGCGTTCACCGCGCGCGGCCACAAATCGTTGCGCCGCAGGCATATTTTGATCTTCGCTCTTCGCGTTGAGTGTCAGGAATTCGAATTGCGAGGCACCGACCACCATCGATTGCGATTCCAGGACGACGCCAAGGTACTTCGGAGAAAGGACGCGATTGGCATTGTAGACGCGAACCTTTCCGATAGAAATCTCGTCAAGCAGGCCGAAGCCCTGCCAGATGCTCATCACCGACTTTCCGACAAGCTTGATGGCCTCGAAACTCGGGCGCGACAGATTCGTCCGGACCTCTGTCGTATAATAGTCGAACGATTCGTCCCACGGGCTGACAAGGAGATTTCCGCCCATCCAGCCGAGAATCCCGTGTTTGTATGGCTCAACAATGTAATTGTTGCCGATCAGGTTGAAATTCCCGCCGTGGCCCGCATACACGGCGACGTTGTTTCGCAAGAAATAGCAATTTTCGGCGTCCACGTTGGAATTGCCGAGACTCGCGATTCCTGTCGATTTCTCCTCATGCCGGCAGTACACGAATTTCACGCCGCTCGCGCTATTGATCAGTGTCAATTGCGCGAGGACGAATCCACTCGTGCCGATAATTTTGAATCCTCGAAATTCGACATGCCGGCAATCGCGAATGTCGAATTGCAGGGGCAGCTCGACCGGTTTGTCGTCGGCGGTGATATCGAAGGCGCCGGTTTCCGTGCTTTCGAACGGGCTGTACGTGTGCCCTTCGTAGTTGTCCTCATTCCAGACGACGGTCGAATTGTCCGTCGAGCGCGGCTCGAAGACGAGCTTGGCATCTTCGCCGATCGCCGAAATTCCGCGCATCTGAACATCGCCGGAAAAGGCCGCCGTGGCGTCCGCGGCGAGGTAGACCTTCGTCTCGCCTTCGACCGGACCCGTCAGGATATCGACCAAACCTTGAATGGTCTTCTTCGCCGTCGCCCACGAAAGCCCGTTGCCGGTGTCGTCAGGTCGATCCGGATTGATATAATAGGAGCCCGCCATACTTTTTCCCTCCAGGCGTGGCTCCGGAGGTCGTGGCTCCGGAGGTCGTGGCTGCACCGATATTTTCTCAAAATACCGCGTTCCCTGCCGAATGTCAACGGGAAAATCACGTCTCCGAAAAAGATTTTGTGACGACGCGGCAACAAATCGTTGCGTGCGGTGATAACGCGGTGCGTCATACTTTTCAAATACCGATTCATGCGTGTCGACATTTTGCCCATGATTCAAGCGGATAGATATTATATCCTCATACGGTGGATCAACACGTCAGGGTATAAGCAGGCGGGACGCCCGCGCTCCCGGGCCAATCGCTCGGCCGAGCTCAGGAGGTGTCCGGCATTCCCCATTCGCCATTCGCCATTCCCAATTTGAATCGCTCGCCACTCGTCACTCGTCACTCGACACTGCTATAGTGTGGCCCCGATTACCCCGACGGAGGTTCGCGCCCGTGCCCCGATTTCTGATTGCCATCCTTCTGGCCGCGTTTTTCGCAAGTGCCGTCGCCGGCTGCTCGTGCGGCGACGACGACGACGACGATGACGATTCCACCGATGACGACGCTGACGATGACGACGACGGCGATGACGACAGCGCGGATGACGATGCCGGCGACGACGATCTCGACGACGACGATTCGGATGACGACGCCGGTGACGATGACGTCGACGACGATTTCGACGACGACACCGCCGACGACGACACGGCGGATGACGACACGTCGGACGACGATACGGGCGATGATGACACCGGGGACGACGACACGGGCGACGACGACACCGGCGATGACGACACCGGCGACGACGACACGGTGAGCGACGGTCCGCTGTTCCCGATGGATCCGTGCATCGGTGATCCGCCCGACCCGGCGACGCCCGGGCCTTTTGCCACGACCGCGATGGAGTACGGCCACGACGGCGACCCCGACAAGCGCACGACGAACGTTCAGCCGTATGTTTTCGTTCTCGACTTCTACGTGCGTTTTGGCCGCGGCATCAAGCCGACGGCCGTGCCACTGCACGCGGTCGGCTACTACCCGAACGGCGCGGGGCCGTTTCCGGTCGTCCTCGTCGTTCATGGCAATCACGATCCGGCGGAGTTTTCCTATCCGGGCTACGACTACCTGACGAGCCACCTCGCGACGCACGGCTACATCGCGTTTTCGGTGGAGGAAGATTTCCTGAACGGCGCGTCCGGCGAAAATGACGCGCGCGGAATCGTGCTGCTGCGTCATCTGCAATTGTTTAGAGAGTGGAACGAGACGCCGACGCACCCGCTCTACCAGAAGATCGACCTGTCCCGCATCGGCCTGGCGGGGCATTCACGCGGCGGCGAAGCGGTCGTGGCGGCGCAGGATTTCAATACGACGCTGCACAACCCGAGCGACCCGCTGCACGATTTCGATTTCGACATCCGGGCGCTGTTCGCCATCGCTCCGGTGGACGGGCAGATCCTGTTCCAGAACTTCGTGCCGCGCGACGTGAACTACGCGATCATGCACGGATCGAATGACGGCGACGTGTCCGATTTCCAGGGCCACGCCACGTACGATCGCGCGTTGCCGGTGGGCGAGGAAACGACGGCCGCCAAGGCGCTGGCGTTCGTCTACGGCGCGAACCACGCGCACTGGAACACGGTGTGGTCGGCGGTGGGCGATCCGTACCCGCCGTCGTTTTCGGATCCCGCGCCGCTGTCCGGCCCGGACCAGCGCGCCATTGGCCTTAACTTCATCACGTCCTGGTTTTTGGCGTCGTTCGACGGCGAGACCTGTTACCGCAATTTCTTCGCCGGCGAGACGACGTACGGCTCGCTCCCCGGAACGATCGTGATGAACCAGCAGTTCCAGGGCCCGGAGCGGATGTGGTTTGACCACTACGAGGAAGACGCGAACAAGACGTCGGGCAGTCTTGCCGGCGCGACTAACAGCGCCACGACCTCGATATGGACGGAGTCGCCGCTCTACCCCGGCAGCTCACGCGGCGTGAGCGCGGGCTGGACGTCGGCGTCGGAATATCGAGTCGATCTGCCGGCGCTCGATGCGTCGGCCGACGACTTTGACGCACTCGTCTTCCGCGCCGCGACGGTGTATGAGGTCGCGGACAACTACAACACGTTCGACGCGGCGCAGGACTTTTCCGTGCGCGTCGTCGTGGACGGCGTGGAGCAGCCCGCGGTACCCGTGTCGGATTACGCCACGCTGACGTACCCCGCCCGCGTGAAATACGGCGCGTCCGACGGATCGAAAACGGTGCTGAACACCGTGCGCATCCCGCTCGCGGATCTGTCGGCCAGCCCGATCGTGGGCACGGATATCGAGGCGGTGATCTTCGAATTCGACGTCAACCCCAAGGGGCTGGTGTCGTTCGACGACATTCAGCTCGCGACGCCATGACCCCCGCCCGGGCGTGGAAAACGCGCCTGTACCGCGCCGCGCGCCGGCGCCGGGCAATACCCCTGGGCGCCGCGCTCGTGGCCGCGCTGCTGGTCGCGATGTGGCCCGCCGCGCCGGGAAAAGACGCGGACGGACAGGGTTTCGATGACGGCGGCGATGACGACGACACGCCGGCGCCGGGTCGCGGCGACGCCGCTCGCCTTCCGCCGCGCGTGGGTTATCACGGGGCCGATTACGACGCCATGTGCGGCTGGCTCGACGATTTTCGCGCGGGCGCGAATATCGACGAGACGGATTACCTGGGCGATTTTTCCGAGCTTTCCTGCGCCGTGAACGCGCATCGGTGCGTGCGGGGTTACGAGAAATTTCTCGATCGAAACAGGTCGCGCGCGCGCGAAATCACGCAGGCGCGGCTGGATGACATGTTGACTGTCCCGCCGCCGCTTTTCGTCAAGCTCCCGCGTCCAGACGTCCTCGCGAAGAAGCTCGCGAATCGCCTGAACATTGAGTTTCTCCTTGACCGGCTCGAACGAAGGCGAATGACGGTGGAGGTCGTTTCGACGCGCGTGGACGCCGATTCGTGCGAAAAGGAAATCCTCATCCTCGACGAGGATGTGGGCGCCTTTCGCGTCGTCATCCTCGCACCCCGGGATCCCGAAGAATTCCTTCCGGCCATCGTCGCGGCGCACGGGCACGGAGACAGCATCGAAATCTTTCGGACGGATTACGGCGGCGAAACGTACCCCGCGCACGGGTACCTCATCGCGATGGTCTCCGGCCGCGCGATGCTGGCCGACAAGGTCGAGTCCGACATCTCGAGGCGCCTCTTGCTCGCCGGCTTTTCGCTGCTGTCGTTGCATGTGTACGAGCAACTGCTGGCGCACCGGTACGTCGCGTCGCTCACGGCCGTCGAACCCGACCGCATCGGGCTGATCGGCCATTCCGGTGGCGCGGTCGTCGCGAACGTCACCGTGCGCGTGCGCCCCCGAGCCTTTCACGCCCTGGTGAGCGATTCCGACGCCAACTATCTCGATCGTGCGCCGAATGACCCCTACCAGAATTCGACCGTGCCCGCGATTTATGCGTACAGCGCCATCATCAATCAGTTTTCGACCGCGCCGCTTCACGTCCTCAGGCCGGCGTACGGCTTCGTCGATCCGCGCACCGGGACGTCGTTACTGTCCCAAATCTTTGAGTTCTGGGATAAATACCTGAATGTACGCAAGACAAACGGAGACGCATCATGACGCGCGCCCTCTCGATCATCGCCATCCTTTTCGTTCTCGCGGCCGGCGCCGCGCTTGCCGGCGACCGCGCGGACGCGGTCTCGATCACCGGATACGACATCGCGCGCGTGACGCTGCCCGAAGCCGTCACCGTGACGCGCGATGAAAAGCCCGTGACGTACACCGAAGGCTACGTCGTGCGCGTGAAGGGGACATTCCCGCGCGGCACGGCCGATACCGTCGAGCTGTCCGTCGGCGAAACGCGCATCGAGGAGTACGCGTCGTACCCCGGCGGCCTCTATTTCGTGGTGTTCGAGCGCTCGCGCCTCGACGCGATGAACGGCCAGGCGATTCGCTGGCGATTCGGCGCAACCGGAAAGACAACCGCGGTCACGATCGTGCCGTCGGGTTTTGCGCTTTCGACCCCCGTGCCACTCCGCGACGCGCTTACGCGCTGACGAGGCAGGAATTTGGAAACCACGAACGAAAATCAGAATCGCGACCTGGGCGACGCTCTGCAACGCCGCGCGTCTAAGGCGTCGATCCGGTCCATAGGGTCCATCATGTCCATTATGTCCATTCGGTCCATTTTCGTGTTGCTTCTGCTTGCGGCGCTGTCCATGGCCGCCGGCTGCTCGTGCGGCGACGACGACGACGATGACGACAACGACAATGTCTCTGACGACGACGCGGCCGACGACGACGAAGCGGATGGCGATGATGATGATGACGACGACGACGACGCGGGGGACGACGACTCGGTTTACGAGTGCGTCGACGAGGCGACGGTCGTCGAAAGCGACGAACCGGGCGCGCCGATCGACCGCGAGGCGCTCTACGCCTCGATCTGCCCGGACGCCACGGACCCGGCCGCGAACGTCGAGGCGCAATACGCGCTCGACGACGGCGTAAAAAAGGCCGGGCGCGGCGGGCTCGAACCCGGCGACATCGAGGCGATTCAGGTCATCGCGCCGCACCCGTTCCACGTCACGAGCGTCGATCTTTATTTCTTTGGCGGCTGCGGCGATGTGATCGTCCGCCTTTTGCCGGACGTGTGCGGATCCGAGCCGGATCGCTACGGCGATCTCATCACGCCGATCCGCCTTGCGATACCCGAGGAGGCGGGCTGGGTGCGCGTGGAGCTGCCGCCGCGCGATTTCTGGCGCTACCCCGCCGACAAGTTCTGGGTGGCTTACGAACACGTGACCGAGGAGCCGCTGCTCGGCGTGGATGGAACGGACAATTACCACCTGCGCAGTCGCTACTACAGCGCGGACTGGGCCGCCGCGAACGCGCCGTTCCAGTGGGGCGTCGCCGGGCATAACTACATGGTGCGGGCGAACGGCTACACCTTCTGCGAGAAGGAGTCGGAGACCTTCACCGACGTGACGACCGACATCGGCCTGCCGGGCGATCTGCATCGCCAGCGCACCGTGTGGGCGGACATCGACGGCGACGGCTGGGACGACATCGTGGTGTCGCGCGGCGGATACGACGAGGAAGGCTTCAGCGTGTACCACAACGACGAAGGGATGTTCGTCGATGTGACGGACGCCTCCGGCCTGAACGGCTACTACGCCGGCTTTTCCGTCTGGGCCGATTTCGACAACGACGGCGACATCGACGTGTACCTCGGCGTCAACACGCCCGTGACGGACGCGGTCGACGCGCCGTCCACCGTGCTGTTGAACGACGGCACGGGCGTGTTCACCGAAAAGGAATCGAACGGGGTGGACGTGATGTTCGAGGGCGACCGACCCAGCACGTCGGCCGCCGCGGCCGCGGATTACAACGGCGACGGCGTCGTGGACCTCTACGTCGGCAACTGGCTCGTGGAGTATCCGAATATCCCGTCGTTCCCCGACGTGCTCTTCGCGGGCAACGGCGACGGCACGTTCACCGACGTGACCGACGCATCGGCGATCGGCGTGCTCGCCGGGCGTCCCACCTACGGCGTGACATGGACGGACTACAACAACGACGGACTCGCCGATATCTTCGTGTCCGAATACGGCCGCGTGAAAAACGTGTTCTGGGAAAACCAGGGCGACGGCACCTTCGTGAACGTGGCGGACGACGCGAACCTGGATTCGCCGCGCGGCAACCGCCCCGGCAACACCTTCGCGTCGGACTTCGGCGACATTGACAACGACGGCGACCTCGACGCGTACCTCGCGGAGATCAGCCACCCGCGCTACCAGCCGTCGAGCGAGCCGAGCAGCATGAATCTCAACTCCGGTGCGCCGGATTTTTTCTACACGGAGGTCACCGACGCGCTCGGCTTCACGTGCGACGAGGGCGAGATCGACGTGTCGTTCGTCGATTTCGACAACGACGGCCGGCTCGACGTGTTCCTGTCCGATCTCTACGAAGGGCACTACGGCCGCCTCTATCGCCAACTCGATGACGGCACGTTCATGGACGTCACGTATTGGGCCGGCATCGAGATGCACGACTGCACGAACCACGCCTGGGGAGATTTCGACCGCGACGGCGATCTCGACCTGCTCGTCACGCGCCGGTCCGGCGGATTCGTCACGCACGTCTTCCGCAACGACGTGGGGCAGGACAATAATTGGGCGACGTTCCGCCTGACCGGCGTGACCTCGAACCGCTCCGCGTGCGGCGCGCGCGTCACGCTTGTCGCGGGCGACCTGACGCAAATCCGCGAGGTGCAGTGCGCCAAGGGCCACGCCAGCAGCACGCCGTCCTTGCCGGTCGAATTCGGCCTGGGGGACAAGACGACGATCGACGAGGTTAAGGTGCTCTGGCCCGGCGGCGCCGAACAGTCGTGGGACGACCCGCCGGTGAAGCGTTTCATCGACCTGACCGAGGATGTCGCCGCATTCGATTACTACGACGATTAGGAAAGGAAATGGCGAGTGGCGAACGGAAATGCAATCCCGGCGGTACACGGAGAGCGCCGCGAAGAAACAGAGGACACCCAGGAAAACGAATACTTTTGAACGCCGAGGCGCGCTGATATGTCCATCATGTCCATTCGGTCCATTCGGTCCATCTCGTCCATAACCGCGTTACTGCTGATGTTCGCGCTGCCCGGTTGCACCTGCGGCGATGACGACGATGCGGACGCGCCCGACGACGACACCGCTTCCGATGATGACGACGCCTCCGGCGACGACGATACCTCCGATGACGACGACACCTCCGATGACGACGATACCTCCGATGATGACACCACCGCCGACGACGATTCCACTTCGGACGACGACACGGCCGACGATGACACCGCGGACGACGACACGGCGGACGACGACACCGGCGACGACGACACCGGCGACGACGACACGGCAGGATGCGTTGATCTCGATCTGGACGGATATGAGGATGAAGCGTGCGGCGGCGAGGACTGCGACGACGGCGATCCGGATATCAACCCGGCCGCGTACGACATCTGCGGCGATGACGCCGACAACGATTGCGACGGCACGAAGGACAATCCGCCAAACGACGGCCCCACGCTCGACACGTTCCACTTCGGCTTCAGTCAGTCCAATCCCGCGAATCAGGCCGAGTGGGCGCCGCAAATCGGGATGAATGCCTCGCGCATCGGCATCAGCCAGAAATACGTGTTCCCGGAGATCACCGACATCACGATCACGCTCGACGACGTGCTCGCGCACCCGGAGTGGATCGACGATCTGCTCGACAACGCCGACTGGACGACGGCGGATAGCGTTGTCGCGCCGATCGTCAACGCGGGCCTGACGCCGTGGAGCATTGTCGGCCACGGCTACAGCGGGCAGCAGGCGAAGTATCAGGGCGACGCCGCGTATCCCGACCTGATCGGCCGCGACGCGTATCTCGCGTACATGTACATGTCCACGCGCGCTACCGTGGAGCGCTACGACGGCGACGGATACAAGGACTCGCCGGACGGTTACGTCATCAAACACTGGCAGCTCGAAAACGAACTGAACCAGGCCTTCCTGACCGCCGCGTGGGGATGGCGCGAACCGGGCTGGCTTGCGGCGATCGGCTCGTTGTGGATGGACTGGGACTTCGTCACGGATCTGCTCATCACGCTCAATCGCGCGGTGCACGACGCCGACCCGGACGCCATCACGACGCAGAACCTCCACACCGACGTGCACCCGGACATCAGCCGGCTGCTGTTTCAGCCGTCCTGGATCGAAGCGGCGACGCTCTGGCGCGATCACATGGATATCGTCGCGTTCGACGCGTATCCGAACTACTACGTCGCTTCGCCACTGTACGCCGCGGAGCTCGCCGACCGCACGGCGGCGATGCGCGAGGCTAGCTGCGGCAAGCCGCTCATGATCATGGAGATCGGCTACCCCACCGGCCCCGGGGAGCTTGGCTACACGGAAGCGCTCCAGGCGCAGTTTATCGACGAGGCCTTCCACGCGGCCTACAGCGAGGGCATCGTCGGGTTTCTCTACTTCGGGCTGCAAACAACCGACACGCACGGCATCGACATCACCGGCGAGGACGCACAAAACCTCGCGCGGCTCGGCACATGGTGGCACGACGGCGACGCGCTGCTGCTCGTGCTGTGGGCGATCATGAATATCGACTACATCGACGCGCACTTCCTCGATGTCGTCAAAGCCGTCGAAACCTACTGGGGCGTCGTCCGCCCCGACGATTCGACCAAGCCCGGCTACGACGAACTGGTCGCCATCGCGAACGAATTGGCGGGGAGATAGGCGGTAAGACCAAACGGCGCGCCATCGACTCAAGGCGTTGCCATACACACGAATTGTGTGTATGGTGAACGCCGTCGATGCACGAGGAGACGATGGAGATGAACGTTCGAATCAATGTCACATTGCCGGAATCCACGGTTCGGATGCTGGATCGCGTCGCTCCGAAGGGCGAACGCAGTGCACTCATCGACGCGGCCGTACGCCAGTACGTTGAGAAAAAAGGCCGGGCTACCTTGAGAAAACTGCTGAAAGAAGGCGCGATTGTCCACGCCAAGCGCGACCTTGAAATCGCTGAGGAATGGGCATCGTTGGACACGGATGAACGATGAATGCGCCGCGACGGAAATCCAATCCGAAACGCGGCGAGATTTACCTGACAGATTTTGACCCGACTCGAAGCGCGGAAATCCAGAAGAAGCGCCCCGCTCTGATCATTCAAAACGATCTATCGAACGAATACAGTCCAATAACCATCGTCGCGCCGATCACGTCGCGCTTTAACGAGCGGTTGTATCCGACAGAAGTATTCGTCGCCGCGGGCGGCGGCGGATTGACGGCGGATTCGGTCGTTTTGTTAAATCAGATTCGAGCGATGGACAAACGCCGTTTGATCCGGCGCCTTGGCGCCCTTGAGCCACGCACGATGAAGGACGTGGATCGGGCGCTGACGATCAGCCTCGCGCTGATCGACCTCTAAAGTAGAGGCGCGGCGCTATTGTCATCCCGCGCTAATGTCATCCTGAGCGAAGCGAAGGATCTCCGTGGCGGTGGCAAGGGGCGAGCTAGATCCTTCGCTTCGCTCAGGATGACGTCTCGCGAACGATGACGTCGCGCGAGCAATGATGTCGTGCAAGGACGACGACCCGGTCACTCCGTGTCCTCCGTGTCTTCCCCGTGTTCTCCGTGTTCCGCCGAATTGCGATTCTGCGATTTCATTCGCCATTCGACACTCGCAACTCGGCACTATTCCTGCGTCATCACCTGCGAGCGTGGCGGCAGCGCCGACCGGATGCCCGATCGATTTTCCACCTCGCCCTTCTTCGGGTCGAGCACGCGAAGCGGCGGGCCGTAATTGTTGGTGCCGGCCAGCACCTGTTTCACCCAGTCGCCCGGCTGGCAGTCGTGCAGGCGTTTTTTGACGCCTTCGTCGAACGCGCCTTCCTTCGGGCCCATGTGCCCTTCCCGCGCGCGATCGAGCTGATCGATGATGCTGTCTTCCCAGCTCTTCTTGTTGGTCTTTCCGCCCTTGGACATTTCACCCCCCTTTTGAACGGGTACGATAACATCGGTAGCACGCCGGGGAGAAGTCCGGGTACGAGCAACGCGCGATCCGCGTGCCCGATCTCCTCTTTCCTCTTTCCTGCTTCCCGTTTCCTATTTCCTATTTCCCGATTTCCCCCTACCCTTGCGCGCGTTCAGGGGGACACCGTGCCGGAAAAGATGAAAGCCATTGCCAAGACCGGCCCCGAGGCGGGCGCGGCCATGATCGAAACCGACATCCCGCGCGTCGGGCCGCGCGACGTTCTCGTCAAGGTGCGCGCCACGTCGATCTGCGGGACGGATCTGCACATCTACAATTGGGACGACTGGGCCAAGGCGCGCGTGCCCGTGCCGATGGTGTTCGGCCACGAGTTCACCGGCGAGGTCGTCGAGCGCGGCGCGGACGTGACCGAAATCGCCATCGGCGACCGCGTCAGCGCGGAAACGCACATCGTCTGCGGCGTGTGTTACCAGTGCCGCATCGGCGCCAAGCACATCTGCGAAAACACCAGCATCATCGGCGTCGACCGCCCAGGCTGCTACGCGGAATATATCTCGATCCCCGCGAAAAACGCCTGGAAAAACAGCCCCGACATGCCCGATGAGATCGCCTCCATCCAGGAGCCGCTCGGCAACAGCGTGTTCGCCGTGACCGAGGGTTCGGTTGTCACCGGCAAGGTCGTCGCCATCTTCGGCATGGGCCCGTTCGGGCAGATGGCGATCGCGGTCGCCAAGGCCTACGGCGCGGCGCACATCATCGCGGTCGAGCCCCAACCCTACCGGCGCGACATGGCCACGCGCATGGGCGCGGACTACGTTATCGATCCCTCGACGGAAAACGTGGTCGAGCGCGTCAAGGCGCTGGTCGGCGGCCCGCACGTGGACATCGTGGTCGACATGAGCGGAACGCAGGCCGCGATCCGCGACGGTTTCGCGGTGCTGACAAACGGCGGTCGCTTCACGTTTTTCGGCCTGCCCTCAAAGCGCATCGATCTGGACCTGGCTAACGACATCATCTTCAAAGGCGCGAACGTCATCGGCATCTCCGGCCGCAAGATCTGGCAGACCTGGTACACGGTGAAAGAGATGCTCGAAACCGGCCGCCTTGCCATTCGCCCGGTCATCACGCACATCATTCCCTTCGAGAAATTCGAGGACGGCTTCGCGCTCATGCGTTCGGGCGAGTGCGGCAAGGTGGTGATGAAGGTGGTGGGGTAGGAAAGAGGAAACAGGAAATAGAAAATAGTGGAATCGCAAATTGCCGGTGCGATCGTTCAACCGAAATCGGCAAGCCTCTCGTTTTTTCGGCACGTTGCCGAACCACCGCGTCTCGCAAGACGACTTTTCTATTTCCTGTTTCCTGTTTCCTCGGCCCGCTTGTCCCCGATGAACGTGGCATCGCCACCCGCGGTCTGTTAAGATCAGCCGGTTTGGGCGGGTAGCTCAGTTGGTAGAGCAACGGCCTTACACGCCGTGGGTCGCAGGTTCGAGCCCTGTTCCGCCTAACGCGGCCCCGCCGGCGGGGTCCAATCGCGTATGGCCGCGGGTGCGCGGCCGAATTCCGGGTTGACGCGGGAAAAACATGCGGATCGAAATATTCACCTCCGGCATCTTCAAGGCGAACAGTTACGTCGTCGGGCCGGAAACCGGGCGCGATGCGCTCGTCATCGACCCGGGCGGAAACGTGCGCCCGATTCTCGCGTTCATCCGCGGCGAAAATCTACGCGTGGTCGGCATCCTCAACACGCACGCCGACGCCGATCACTGCACGGGCAACGCGGCGCTGAAACGTGCGACGGGCGCGCCGATCCTGATCCACGAGGCCGACGCGGATCGGCTGACCAGGTTCTCGTTTCTTGCGATCGCGCACGGACGCCTGACGCTCTCGCCGCCGGCCGATCGGCGTCTTGCCGACGGCGATACCGTGGCCGTGGGGCCTTACGATTTCGAGATCATCCATACGCCGGGGCACACGCCCGGCGGCATCTGCCTGAAGTACAAAAAGGCGCTGTTTACCGGCGATACCTTGATGGCCGGGTCGATCGGAAACACCGACCGGGGCCGCGCCTCGTGGGAAAAGCTCGCCGAGTCCATTCTCGAACGCCTGTTCGTGCTGTCGGACGACGTGCAGGTCTATCCCGGCCACGGCCCGCGCACGAACATCGGCCGCGAGCGACACGCCAACATCTTCGTGCGCCATCATCCCGACAAGATCGAAAAGTGGCTTCTCGACGCGATGAGCCGCGAGTTGAAAGAATCGACGGAGAAGTGAAGGCGACAGGCAACCGGCAACCGGCGACACGCCGGCGAACGCACCGCATCGCGATTGCGATACTGGCCGCGCTGTGTCTATTCGCGAGCGCGTGCGGGCGCGATCCCGACAAGGTTCTGCTGTTCGATGTTTTCGGGCTGATCGACGAATTTTACCTGACCTCGGTCACCCCGCGCGATCTCGTCGAAAACGCGCTGGTCGGCATGCAGAAATCGCTCGCCGCGCAAGCCGCGGCGACGATCGCGGTCACGGCCGGCGCGGGC
>JAIOHV010000200.1 GCA_019912885.1 bacterium | reverse complement strand
CCCCCACCTCGCCGCGAGCCGCCCGCGGCGGAACCGGCGCCGGCCCGAATCCACGCGCCCGCCGAGACGCCGAAAGAAAAGCCGGCGCCCGCGAAAGCGCCAGCCGCCACCGCGCTCGCGCCGGAGTCCGAAATCGTTTTCGATCCGATCGACGAGGTGATTCACAAGGGCGATCAGCTCATGAAAGCGTCCGAATACGGCGTCGCGCACCAACGTTTCCGCGAGGCCGTCCTGCGCGATCCCAAACGCGCGGACGCCCACGTCAAGCTCGCTCGCGCGCTCTACCGTGACCGCTTCATCGACGGTTTTGAACGCACGCTCGAAGCGGTCGCCCATTGCAAAAAGGCGATCGCGCTCGACGGCACCTACGTACCCGCTTACACGACCATGCTCAAAATTCTCGAAGAGGAGAACATGCCCGCCGCCGCGCTCGATGTCGCCCGCCGCGCTGTCGAGAATAACCCCGGAAGCGAGGATATGCGCGCACGCCTGCGCGCCGCCGAGCGCCGGGCTCGCGGTGAATAGGCGAACACCCATGAAAGACGCCAACCGGAAGGCCGGCCGCGCGGCGGCCGTCGCGAAAACCAGGCTCGCCCACGTCGGAAGCACCAAGAACCTCCGCGTGAAGAAGGCGCCCACCGCCACGCGCCCGGGCGTCATGTGGTTCGAATTCACGGATGACTATTCCGTCTTCGACCACGGCAAGATGCCCGACGCCATCCCCAACAAAGGCGCCGCCGCGGCGATGTTGTCCGCGCATCTGTTCGAGGAAATCGCGCGCCCCGCGACCTGGAAGGCGTTCGCGAAAAACGGCGTGCTCGACAAGGTGCGCGACAAGGCGCTGCGCGACGAGATCGCCGCATCGCCTGTCTACAAACGCCTCGCGCGCGAAGGTTTCCCCACGCACTACCGCGGCATCGTCGACGACTCTGGCGAGGTCGTGCCGCTTGCGAAATTGCGCGGATCGAGCAACGTCCTCGAGGTGCAGGCCGTGCGCATCGTACGCCCGGAAACCGTCACCGTGTCCGGCCGGCGCCTTTACAACTACGGCGCGTTTCGACCCGATCTCAAAAACCATCTCGTGCCGCTCGAGTGCGTCTTCCGCTTCGGCGCGCCCAAGGGCTCCTCGCTTATCCGCCGCGTCGCGGAAAACCCCGGGTACGCGCGCGAGCTTGGGCTGACAAAACCCGTCAAGGAAGGCGCGCGCCTGCCGCGTCCGGTCATCGAGCTTTTCTCCAAGCTCGAGCCCGCGGATCGCTTCCTCGCCTACGAATCGGCGATGAATTTCGCCGGCCTTTCGCCCGATGCGTTCGTCACGCTTTTGCACGCGACGCTGCTTGTCGCGCTCTGGCTTTCCGACCAGTTCGCCGAGGCCGGCCTGACCCTCTGGGACGGCAAATTCGAGTTCGTGCGCCTCGGATCCGGCCTCGCCTTGGCCGACGCCATCACGCCCGACGAACTGCGCCTGACGTACAAAAGCCTACAGATCAGCAAGGAGCCCCTGCGTCAGTATCACATCAAGCGGCAGCCGGAGTTTATCGACGCGATGAACAAGGCCAAGAAAATCGCCGAACGCGACGATCGCCCGCTTCACGAAATCGTTGCGTCGCTCGGCGGAGCGCCAACGCCGGTGGACGCGGACATGCTGGCGGCCATCTCGCACATGTACGCGGGCATCACCGAGCGCGTGCTCGGCCGCGAGATCTTCGGCGGCGTCGCCCAATTGCCGGAGATCGCCAAAAGGCTTCGCCGGTGGGGCGTGGCTTGAGCGCCGGCGGCGGCCCGCTCATTGATGTCAGCGAGCATCCGCTCGCCGGCAATTTTCACATTTTGAGCGACGGCACCTGGCAGCACGACGGCGAGGAGATCACCCACGAACGCACGTGGCGATATCTGTCGCGGCACCTTTCGACGGACGACGACGGCCGCGTGTTCCTCACCGACGGCAAGATCCGCGTCGATGTCGTGGTGGATGACGCGCCGCTGCTGGTGACCGCGCTGCGTCCGGCGGGCGACCATCTGCGCCTGCGTCTTCACGATGACACGCACGACGTGCTCGACCCCTCCACCCTGCGCATGCGCGCGGGCAAGCCGTATTGCGAGATCCGCTTCGGCCTCACCGCGCGCTTTTCCAACGCGGCGTGGATGCAACTCACCGAATATGTGCGCGAGGAAAAAGGCCGATGGGTCTTGGCCGTCGGCGCCTCCCGCAACGTCCTGCCGCTCGACGGCTTCTGACCACGGAGCGCAGGCGTCCCGCCTGCTTCGAAAACCACAAATTTTCCATCGGGAAGAGGGAATCGCATGCATTACAAATGGAATCACCAATTTGTTATCGCGATCGCTTTCCTGATTTTCGGCTCCGGCATCGCGATGTCGTGCTTGAACGGCTCCGATGACGACAACAGCGATCATTCGGACGCAGCATGGACCGACGCCTCGACAGGGCTTACCTGGCAATCCGCCAGATTCGAGGAAGTCGAATGGAAGTCGGCGAATCAGCATTGTGACGACCTGCAAGTGTCGGGTTTCGACGATTGGCGTCTTCCCTCGATTTCGGAATTGCGCACGCTCGTGCGTGGATGCGCCGCCACGGAATCCGGCGGATCGTGCGGTGTGACAGACGATTGCGCCGCCTTCAGCGACGACGAGGCCGGAAACAAGGATGCCGCGGCCGGGGGCGAATCGCGCGCCGACCCGAAAACGTCCGACGACGACGGCGATCCTCCGCCATGCGCGGATCACACGTGCCTTGGTTGCGACGTGGGCGATGGGCCGAACGACGGTTGTTTCGGTGTGTCGGAGCTCGAAGGGGAATGCGATTGGTATTGGTCGTCGTCCGTCATCACCGACATTCCGGAATACCCGTGGATTCTGCAGTTCACGGACGCGAAAGTATTCGCATGTTTCCCGGACAATTCCTGCGACGGGTCGTATTCGGTTCGATGCGTGCGCTAGCGCACGAAATCGATAGACGGCCGCGATCGTTTAATCGGTTTGTTCCTTAGCAATCAACTTTCGCCCGCCCTTCAGCAGCACCCACGCGCCCCACAAGATGAACGGCACCTGCGTGAAGACGTGGGCGACGATCGCGACGGGCAGCGCGGTTTCTTTCGGGATGCCGACCATTTCCGCGCCGAAGACGAAACCCGCGTGGAACGTGCCGATGAATCCCGGCGATGACGGCAGCGAGATCGCAAACACGATGAACACGAGGATGATCGCCACGTCGATGACCGACGGCGTCATCCCTGCGGCGAGGAAAACGAAATACGCCGGAAACAGCGTGATCAGCCAACTGAAAAACGACAGGCCGATGACCGAGCCTGCTTCGACGCGCGACTCCAGGACCGTCAGCCTTTTCAGCGCGTCGTTCAGGATGCGCGTCAGCGGGCCGGGCTCGTGGCCTTCCGCGACCGGCCGCCCCGCGCGCGCCTTCAGGAAGATGCCGCCGCCGATCATCGCGACAAGCGCCGCGCCCGCGCCCGCCGCCAGCCACGAAGGCGGCACCGCCATCGCCTCGGCCTGCCGGCCCGCGAGCACCGAAAGGGCCACCGCGCCGATCGTCGCGAGCGCGGTCATGTCGAGCGCGCGCTCCAGCACGAGCGCCGCGGTCGTCGCCGGAACGCCCGCCCCGGTGCGCCGCGCGAAATAGCCGATCCGGATCACCTCGCCGGAGCGCAGCGGCAGCACGCCGTTGAAGAAGATCGAAATCAGGATCGCGTCGAGCGACGCCATCATCGTCGATCCCTGGCGCTTCATGATGATGTTCCAGCGAAACGCGCGGACATACGTGCCGAACACGAGCACGCCAAGGCTCGCGGCAAGCCACACCGGCTTCATCGCGCGCATCGACTCCCACGTCCGGCGAAAATCCGTGCCGGCGAGCGCGAACCACAGCGCAACGATCGTGACGGCGAACGAGAGCGTCAGCGAGACCGGTTTCTTGCGTAGGAAGTCGAGCGCCGCGCGGGGGAATTTCATCGGGCGACGGACGGCGTCAGGGGGCGACCGCGCGTTGCGGTTCGGGCATCGTTTCGACGCGCGACGGCATCGCGCCCGCGAGCCGCGCCTCGATCGCGTTCCACACCAGTTCCTGGCTGATGCGATCCATGCAGTCGATCGTGCGGCACAGCTTCACGTAGCCGTAGATCGAGCACGGCCGGCACGGCACGTGGCTCGTCACGCTCGTGCCGGTCGATTCGGGCGGGCCCCACTTGCGTTCGTCGGACGCGCCGAAAAGCACCACCGCCGGCGTGCCGAGCGCGTGCGCGAGGTGCGTCACCCCCGTGTCGCACGCGACAAGCAATTTCGCGCGCGAAAGCGTCGTGCCCGTCTGCGCAAGCGTGTGTTGCCCGACCACCGAACGCACGCGCGTATCGTTGACGGCTTTCAGCACCTCGCCGGAAAAGGCGACGGAATCCGCGCCGCCGATCAGCACCACGTCCTCGCCGCGCGCCAGCAGGCGGCGGACGATCTCCGCCCATCGGCCCGCCGGCCAGCTTTTTCCGCGCGCGACGCCGAACGGAAACACCGCGACGAAATCGCGCGCGTCGGGCAGCCCCGGCACGTCGTCCGGCAGGCGCGAGGTGTCAAGAAGGCCCGTCATCTCGATCGGCGACGCACGTTCGCCGGCGACGGGGCGGACGAGCAGGTCGAACGCCTCCGTCTCGTGGCGATCCATCGGGTAGTCCACGAGGTGCGTGTAAAGTTCGTTGCGCGCCGGGTTGATCTTGAAGCCGATGCGCACGGGCGCGCCGGAAAGATACGCGAAGATCGCGGACGAATAGTGGAACTGCTCCGTGTCGATCGCGATGTCGAATCGCGCCGCGCGCAGCTTGCGCAAAAAACGCAGCGGCTCCTCGTCGTAGCAGAGCACTTCGTCGAAGACGGGCGACATCTTTGCGACCGCGCGGTTGCGCTTTTCCGCGACGACGGCGATGTGCACGCCGGGCAGGGCGTCCTTCAGGCGTTTCGCGGCGGGCAGAAGAAGCAGCAGGTCGCCCATCCCGCCGGGGCGGATGAACACCACGCGACGCACGCTGCCGGGCACGATCTCCACGAACGGCGGCCCGAGCGTGCGCGCATGATTCCACAGCCCCAGCACGCGCGCGGCGATCCCGCCGCCCCACGTGTCGACAAGCTTGAGTGCGCGGACCTTGAAGCTCAACGTAACTCCGATCGCGGCGATGACCGCGCCGCGTCATGAACCCTTCAAGCGTTGCCGATCGGCCCGATTTCTTCAAGAGTCCGGCGGTACACGGAGATCACGGAGGAGACAAGGGGACACCGAGGCAGTGTTTATCGAGTCGATGACGTGCATTTCCTTTGGCATGACACGGACATTCATTTCCCTGCGCTCTCCGTGTCTTCTCGGTGTTCTCCGTGTACCGCCGAATCCGTGCAGCAGCGTGTGCCGATCGGCGCGGTGGCGGCGATGGCCGCGAGCTGGTTTGGCAAAAGGCGCATCGTGAAGTCGCAGCGCATCGTTTGGTCGTCGTTGTAGTGGACGCCGCCGCCGGCCAGGCGTAAGAACGGCCCGCCCGATTGGACAAGCTCCCAGCGGTTGCCGTGCATATCCGCGACGCCCGCGTCGTTGACGCATTCGTCGCCGGCCGATTCGCGCACGCCGCGCGGCGAATCGAAAAGCGGGCGCACGTTGCACCGTGCCGTCAAATCGCGACGCGCCGCGGCGGGGTCGTCGGTCGTGCCGTACGTCTTTCCCGCGAACCCCCGGCACGCGATTTCCCATTCGTCCATGCGGCATCGACGCGCGCCGCGCTCGGCGCACGCGTGTTCGATCGCGTTGCGCGCCATCGCCGACTCGGCGACATCGATCGCGAAAGCGCCTTCGGTTGTCGCCAGGCGGCGCATGGCGACGCCGTGCGGGTCGATATGCAATGCGGACGCGGCGACGCGCGGCGCGTTTTCGTCCTCGAACGTCGCGGGGCCGGCGGAGATCAGAAAGACGAATCCCACGGCGAACGAGACCGCGAGTCCGCGCGGCCGCGTCAGTGAAACGAGCGCCCGCGCCCCCGTGGCGAACGGCCGGGCGGACGCGTTTTCGTCCGCACGCGTCCAGCCGAGCGCGTTCCAAAGCCATCCGCAAAGCGCGAGCACGGCGATCGGCCGCGCGCACGCAAGCGCGACGATCGCGGCAAACAACGCCGGCGCGCGGCGTCCGTTTCGCCAGGCACGCGCGAGCAGCGCCGCGCCGTACGCAGCGTACGCGCCCGCGACGATCGGCGCGGCGAGATCGAGTCCGAGAAATTCGCGATCCGACAGAACGCGGCGCGCGATCGACGCGAAAACGACAAGCGCCGCCGCGATGGGCGTCCATCGGCCGAATCGCGCGTCGGCGAGTTCCGCGGCGTCGCGATTGAAAAGCGGCGCGAGCAGCCGGTGCGTCGCGGCGGCGATCAAGGCGACTCCAAAAGCGGCGAGCGCAACGAAATGCCGCGCGACAAACAACGTCACGAGACCGTAGGCGTCAAGCGCGTCGCGAGCAAATCCACCCGCGTTGCCGAAAGCGCCGTCGATGACGCGATTGGCGATATCCATCAGCCAGAGGTTGTGTTCGTAGTCGCGAGGAAAAACGACAAGCGCGCCAAGGAGCGCCAGTTCGAACGCGCCAATCATCATCGCCGTGCGCGTTTGGCGCGCGAATCTTTCATCGCGCGCGATCGCTGCGATGAGCGCAAACCACCCGACGTCAAAGCCAATGAGCGCCAAGCCCGCGATTTTGTCGGACACGTCGCCGGCGACAAACGCGGCAACGAGCCATCGAAAAACGATGCCCGACGCGATGGCGCTAAGGATCGCGAACGCGAATAACGCGCGCGCCGACACCCGCCGCGCGATGCCGAGCACGACAAGCCCCGGCCAGATCGCGAGCAGCGCCACCGGCGCCATGCCGACGGGGTCAGGCACGGCGCGACTCCGTCGCGATTTGGGAATTGCGAATTGCGAATTGGGAATCTTCCAAAGGCGAGTGCGTGACGGCATTCCCAATTCCCAATTCCCCATTCCCAATTGCGTTACGCATTCCGCACCGTCCTCTTCTCAAAATCGATCGTCACACGCATGCCGGGGGCGAACGTCGCATCGCCGCCGCTTGCGTCGATGACAAATAGCGGCACGCCGAGCTCACGCGCGACCGTCGCAAGATGTCCGGCGATGCCGCCCGCGAGCGCGAGGATCGGGCGCGAAAACGTGAGCGTCGAAAGGTGGCGCACATCGGTATCGGGGATGAGGTCGATCGCGTCCGCGCCGGGCGCCGCGTCGCGCGGATTGTTGAGCGTGCCGGTGATGACGCCCGCGCCGATGCCGATGCCACGGCGCGCGCCGGGGATCGTTTCGCCGCGCGCGAAACGCACCTCGATGCCGTCGCGGAAAAAACGCACCGAAGGCGGCGGATCACGGCGGGCGGCGTCAAGCGCGTCTCGCCGCGACGCGATCGTTTGCGCGTCGGGCGGCGGCACGCGCCCGGAAAGCTCGTCGAGCGTCAACAAAAACACGTTGTCGCCAATGCCGCGATCCGCCCCCGTCCGCCTTGCGGCGAGCGCTACTTCGGACGCGGCGGCAACGATCGCCTCGTGCTGCCGCTCGATTTGCGCTCGCAATGTCGCCTCGTGCGCGATGGCGAAACCGACGGCGTGCGTCATCCAGCGAAAGCTCGCGCCGCGCTGGCGTTCGCGCGCGCGGCGGGCGAGGTCGAATCGATCTGGGAGCGAGTCCGAGTTGCGTGGGGGGATGCCGAGCTGGAGCTCGGCGTTCCCAGGGCCGGGCTGGAGCTCGGCGTTCCCGGGGGCGAGCTCGGCAAGCTCGTAAATGTCGCCGCCCGCCGGCCGCGCGAATGCGTCGCCCGCCCCAAGCGCGACCGACAACGGCGGCAGCGCGGCAAGGACTTCCGCCTCCGAAACGCCGGCGAACGCCGCGATCGCCGCGCGCCAGAGTGCGGCGCGAAAAGCCGCGTTTTGTTGCGTCGCGATCAACGAGCGCAGGCGCGCGACGTTTGCCGGAAGCTGCGGGGCCTTGGGCGCGGGGAACGCCGCGTCATTCGGCGCGGTCAGCATCGAGA